>CAVAIM010000161.1:0-2793 GCA_963588755.1 bacterium
GTTCAAGGATAAAAAAAATAATGGGTAACCCCATTATTATTGTGCATCATGATTTTCGCGATATAACTTTTCTCTGTCAGCAAGTTCTTTTCTATCTTTCTTAAACTTTTTGTGATGAATAATTGGATTAGAGAAATAAATAAATACAACTAATATAATTAAAAGAATTAAGATAATTAAAAAAGTTCTATCAACACTTGTCATTAAAAACATCGAATTCACCTCATATAATATTTGTATCTTTATTATAAGGGAAAGAACTAATTTTTACAATAAAAAAATGCTAGAATGTAAAAAACATCTAGCAAAGAAAAAGAAAAAGAAAAGATTTACAGGATGTACTCTAAATTAGAGTACGATTAGTATTATACTTATTTTTAATTAATGTTCAAGTAACCATTTGATAATTTTAAAATGAAAGTGTTTTCATATTATTTTCATAATAAAAAGCCTAATTTCTTAGGCCTTAATATTAATCAGTATATGAATATTCTCCATTTTCATCATATAGCTTTCTGAATGCTATTTGTGCAACCACTACATTAGTATATGTAGCTGTATTGTTTGAATAGTAAGCACGAGATGAATCAAATGTAATCTTACCCTTTTCAAATGCATATAATGCACCAGTTGTACTAGTTTTTGCTACTCCAAGTTTTTCACTTAGTTCAGTCTTCTTCTTATCGCTTAGATCACTAGATAACCAGTAAAGAGTTGAGATTTCGAATTGAACAGCTTGTTCATTAAAAGTCTTAATAGCTGTTTGGTTGTTAGATTCACTCTTAGCTCCGTAGAATACATAAATAACATCAGTTGAATCACTAGATTGTTTAGAAACCATCTTTTCAAGTTTTGATAAAGATACTTCTTCAACAATATGATCCTTAGGAAGAATCTCTGTAGAATCATTTTTCCAATAGTTATAAACGTTTGCTCTAGACATCTTACAGCTTGATAAAGTAATAAGTGTTAAGAAAGCACTTATGGCTAATACAATTTTTAATAATTTATTTTTCATTTTTTACCTCCAAATAAGGTTAACTATAAATAATTATATCTAAAATAGCTTATACATTCAAGTTAGACGAAATTTCTTTTTTAGATAAATTTATATAATTCACTAAAATCATCAATAACTTTATCTGATGCAGTCTCTAATACATCACGAGCCTGATGACCTCTTGAGTAAAGAATACAATCAATTCCCATCTCTTTTGCAACTAGAAAGTCATGATCTGTATCGCCAATCATAATTGCACTTTCAGGGTTTATATTATAATTCTTCATATAGTTTTTACCAACTTCAACTTTACTAGTTGCGTATATATCAGATAGACCTAATACATCTGAGAATAGTTCATAGATACCAAAGTGTCTTAGTTGTTCTATTACATTACTAGTCTTACTAGCTGTTAGTAATACTACATTATAACCACCATCAATTAAATCCTTAATAGTATCTACAACTTGTGGTTGTAAATTACACTTTAAAGATGGCTTTTGATATTTCTTAATAAAGTCTTTAGATAATTCTTCAAAAGATACTTTATTAAAATCTAATCCAGCTTTTTCATAATATGATTTTACAGGGAAGCAGAATATATGTTTATACTCATCTTTAGTTAATGTTTTTAAATTGTTTGATACAAGTAAATCATTTAAAAGATTAAGACATAAATCAACATCATCTAAGATAGTTCCATTAAAATCAAAAAATATAGTTTTCTTATTCATAATTCTATTTACCATTTTTCTTTCTTCAAGCTTAAAAGATTCTACCAATTCTTTAGGCTCAAGTAAAGTAGCACAAGAACCAAAGAATAATATGAATGACATGATATTCTCTTTTAACTTCATATCACATTCAAGCATAGTATGATTATCATCAAGTACAGTTACTACTTGGTTTTCACCAAACTTTCTTTCTTGAACAAATACATTATGTGGATATGTTAAAATAACCTTCACTCTGTAAGTCTTTCCAAAGTTCATACCATTTGATCCGATAACCTTACTTGCTTCATAAGTTAAATCTTTTGAAAACTTATTCTTAGTTAATTTAATTTCTTTAATTCTATTTAATTTAAAATTAAGAGGCTTCTTAGATAGAGAGTTAGTATTTTGAACAAATCCATTTACATACCAACATTGATTAGAATTATATAATAAATAAGGATACAAAGTATATGATCTTTCCTTATTATTAATACCATTATATACAATAGATACTGTATAACTTTCCTTAATAGCTAAATCTAGAATCTCATAACGTTCTTTTAAATCTTCCTTATTCATTAAAAGAGGAAAACGTTCAAAAACAAATTTAGATTCTACTTCATAATAGTTAATAGTATTAGATAAAGCTTTACCAATACCACTAGCTAAAGCCTCACCATGAACAAACGCAGAATCTTTAGTTAGAATATTACTAGCCTCAAATAAAGCTTCTTTCTCTTTATCATTAAGTTTTAGTGAAGGCATTACCGAAGTCTTATCTAGTTGATAACCTCCAAATCTACCTTGTATTAAATCAATCTTGTATCCAGCATTTACTAATTCTTCTCTATATTCACTTATATTTCTTTCATTAGTTTCTAAAAGAAAAGCTAATTCCTTTTTAGTAACCATTTTTCTTGAATTTAATATATTTAACATTTTTATACAATTAGTAGTTCTAGACATATAATCACCTAATCATCTATAGTAATATTTAACTCTTTACCTACTGGTGTTAGAGAACTTGCTTTCCACACAGGATAGAATACAATTGAAACTAAGATTAAAGTTACAACT
>CAVAIM010000162.1:0-2755 GCA_963588755.1 bacterium
GTATAGTATTAGGTTTAATCATTGCAGTACTAATATATTTAATATTAGTTCTTTCAACAATGAATAAGAATAAGAAAATATTTAAACCTCAAGTTGAAAATGTTGATTCTAATGAGATAGTTGAGCTTATTGAATCAGCTAAGAAACAATTTAAAGATGAGACATTACGTGCTGATACACCATATGTAACATATGCAATTGATATATCAAAGAAAATGATATATGAAATAGCCCATAAATTCTACCCTAAATCTAAAAGACCTTTATTTGAAATATCTATTGATGAAGCATTTATGTTATTTAATTATATTTCAAAAAGATTAGATGAATTACTAGATCATAAGGGTTTAAGATTCTTAAAGAAGTTTAAGATTTCCTTTATAGTAGGCCTATATGATGTAAAAGAAAATATTAATGAAAATGATATTGTAAAAGCTACTAAGAAATATAAGCTTAAGAATGCGTTTAACGCAGCTAAGAATGCGCTTAACATTATTAACCCGGTATATTGGATAAGAAAATATGTTACAAGTAAGGCTATTAATATTATATTAAAGAAATTATGTGTAGTAATGATATCTGTAGCAGGTGAAGAGACTTATAAGATATATTCTAAATCCATCTATAATACTCTAGAAGAAATTGATACTGGAGTCGATGAGCTGATCGCTGATCTAAAGGAAACTGCAGATAAAGCTGAAGAGGAAGATTTCAGTGAGACTGAAAATATATTACTACTTGAGAATAATTTAGATAATAAAGAAGAAAAGAAGACTAAACCTAATATTATTAAGAATGTCTTTAATATTTTTAAAAGAAAGAAGGATAAATAATTATGTTTGGAAAGAAAAAAGTAAAAGTAATTGAAAAAACTGATAAACTTGAAAATTTCAAAATTCCTCAAATAATTTCACCTTATAAGGGTGTTCGAACTGAAAAGATGCCATTTGAGAAATCAATATTTGTTTCTCCTTCTATGGGTACTGGTATTAAAGATAAACCATATTATGATGATGCATCTAAGGAATTAGGTGATACTGATGAAAAACTTGAAAACTTTAGAGATGAAAAAGATAAAAAGTTTACTAAAGAACAAGTTATTGAAAAACATGGATCTGTATATCATGAATTTGATATTCTAAGTAATAAGAAGATTGAAAAAATCATGGGTGGTAAGATTGAAGTTAATAAGACCGAAGAGCCAGTAGTCGAAGAGACAAAGCCAGAAGAACCTGTTGACTTTGAAATGATTGAGGAAAAAGAAGATATCAAACATGAAGAAGTTAAACCACAAGAAGAGGTTAATGAAGGATTTAATTTCTCAGAAGAATCTTCTATATTTAGAGAATTCACTGAAGAAGAAAAACGACAAATTTCTCAAGCTGATAATGATTACTTTATGAAGAAGTCTTTTGATAGTACTAGGGTTGCATCTAAAAAGGTGACAAGCGAAGAATCTATCTTTAATGATCCTAAGTTTGAGAGTGTTAAGGAAGAACCTAAAGAAGAAGCTATACATGTTAGTGAAGAAGTTCATGAGGAAGTTTATAACAAACCTCAAGTAAACAATTTTGTTCATAACGAGAGAAAAGAAGAAATTATTCATAATGAACCAGAAGTGGCAGAAGATGATTCACTTGATAATCAAGTATCATATGAAGAAATGCCTCCAATGGATGATTTTGATAGTGTTAAACCTATGGCTTTAATAGATAAATATAAAGATTATAAATTACCTCCTTTATCATTATTATCTAAGAATGAAAATTCTTTAGAAGAAGAAAAGCCTGAATGGTTAGGAGAAAAGGCTGAGATTATTAATAATACTTTAGCTGCATTTAATATTGAAGGTGAAGTAACTAACTCTGTATGTGGTCCTACATTTACTCGTTATGAAATTAGTATTGCAGCCGGTGTTAATGTAAATAAAATCTTAACTATTGAGACTACATTACAATTAAACCTTGGTGTTAAGTCTATTCGTATTCAAGCTCCTATTCCTGGTAAAACTACTATTGGTATTGAAGTTCCAAATCCTACAAGAAGAACTGTATTATTTGGTGATATCATGACTGAAGAATTACTAGAAGATGGTAAGCCATTAAATGTACCTCTAGGTAAAGATATTGATGGTAATGTAATTTGTTCAAATATTGCAAAATGGCCTCATGGTCTTATTGCCGGTGGTACTGGATCTGGTAAATCAGTATGTATCAATACAATTGTTGCGTCTTTAATTTTAAAGAATAAACCTAATGAATTAAAATTCATTATGATTGACCCTAAGTATGTAGAACTTTGTATGTATGACAAACTTCCTCATATGATTATGCCAGTTATTCAAGATATGAAGATGGCTTCAGC
Organism: bacterium; assembly: GCA_963588755.1. Lineage (GTDB taxonomy): Bacteria > Bacillota_I > Bacilli_A > Acholeplasmatales > Anaeroplasmataceae > JAEELC01. The sequence continues at coordinate 2,365 of CAVAIM010000162.1, forward strand.
TGCATTAAAATGGGCAGTTGATGAAATGAATAGAAGATATGTTTTATTTGCAGGTGCAAATAGAAGAGATATTATAAGCTATAACGAAAAAGTTAAAGATGATCCTACTATTCAAAAGATGTGTTACATTGTAATCATTATCGATGAGCTTGCAGAATTAATGTTAACTGTAGGTGCAGAGGTTGAAGATTCTATTCAAAGTATCACTCAAAAGGCTCGTGCAGCAGGTATTCATTTAATTGTTGCAACACAACGTCCTGATAAAGAAACTATTAAGGGTTCTATTAAGGCAAACATTAATACCCGTTTAGCATTTAGAGTATCAGGTTCAGTAAACTCTCAAATCATTTTAAATGAAACAGGAGCTGAAGCCCTACTTGGTAATGGTGAT
>CAVAIM010000163.1:0-2747 GCA_963588755.1 bacterium
CCTTTATATGGAACATTTGATCCTAGAGTCTTAGTAATAGAAAATGGAATCAAGTTCTATGTAGATGTAGAAAATGGACAAAAAACTGGATATTTCCTTGATCAAAAATTAAATAGAGATAATGTTAAATATTATGTAAAAGATAGAGTCGTATTAGATGCATTCTCTAATGTTGGAGGTTTTGCATTAAACGCTTGTAAGTATGGTGCAAAAGAAGTTGTAGCTTGTGACATATCTGAACGTGCTTGTAATGAGATTTTACTAAATGCCGAATTAAATGGATTTACAAATCTTACTACTAAGTGCATTGATGTATTTGCACTTCTTCGTGATGAATCTTTAAAAGATAAATTTGATTGTATTGTTCTTGACCCACCAGCTTTCACTAAAACTAAGGATACAGTTAAGAAAGCTTATAAAGGTTATAAAGAAATCAATCTTCAAGCTTTAAAATTAATCAAATCAGGTGGATACTTACTAACTTATTCATGTAGTCAAAATATGACAAGTGATTTATTTATGCAAATGATTAAAGAAGCTTGTGTTGATTCTAAAAGAGATGTTCAATTCATTGATTTTAGAATTCAATCAAATGATCATCCAGCCTTAATTTCTGGTGATGAACAACTGTATCTAAAATGCATAGTTTTAAGAGTAAAATAAAAAGGAGTTTGAAACTCCTTTTTTTTAATTGTCATCATCAAGGCCCATATCCTTGTTCATACTTTTATTAATGATATCTAAATCAACTTCATCTAAATCATCTTTAACTCTTGGTCTATGATGTTTACATACATAAATACAAACTATTATTGCAATTATAATAAATATAATTAAAAATACTAAACTTAACCACATATTATCTCTTATATGATTTTCTTACAGGCTTTGATTGTCTACTAGTTTGTTCTACTTTAGAATCACTAATTCTTGATTCAAATACTAATATACTTGATATTTCAAAAGTACGTGGATTAGTATCAACAATTTGTAATTTCTTTAAAGAATAACCCTTAAGACCTAAATTGTATGTATCATGTTCACTAGTTTTTGCATCATGTGCAATATAAACTAACTTCTTAGGATTTAACTTAATTAGATCTTCAATAAATTCATCAGATAAACCTAAATCAGAAGGTTCAACAAATAAATTATCAATCTTAATCTTCTTATATTTTAAATCTTTTAAAGTCTTAGATGCATCAAGTGATATAGTTTCTACATTCTTAACTTTATTAAGCTTTAAGTTTGTTTCTAAATCATTAAAATTAGATTTATTTGAATCTTGTGCATATACCTTACCTGATTTTTTAGATAATAGAATTGGTAATAATCCAACTTGGCTAAATAATGTAGCTGATGTACTACCTTCAGTGATAGAAGCTAGCGATACTGCATGATTATATAATTCAAAAGTCATCTTTGTATTTGTATCATAGAAAGATTTAGCTGAAATTCTATATCTTATATTACTATATTCTTCAAATATATATCCTTGACCATATAAAACTCTAGTCCTATCTACAAACTTACTTCCAGACTTTTCTGCATAGTTTTGAATTACATTAGTTACATTAAGTTTTGAATTAATTAATTCCTTAACAAGTACTTCTTTTCTAGGTAAATCAACACCATTAGTATTAATAATAACCATAGTTTCTTTAGAAGTATAACGAAGTAAAACTGACTTAATTACACCCTTTTTAGTTTTTGAATCATATGGTTCAATACCATTAAATATTCTATTAATTAAGATAGTTAATTTATTAAATGCTTCATTTTGTAAATCACATTCAGTTAATGTGAAAATAGAATTAGTTTCTTTAGAAAAATATCCGCAAGAAAACTTATTAGCTTTAGACTTAGTTGCGAATAAGTTAGCTTTATTTTGATAATGTTCTAACTCTAAAGCTTTAACTGTAGGATAGAATTTAAAATCTCTAATTTTTGCAAATAAATCTTTTACATATGCTTCTTTTAATTCTAATTCTTTTGCATATTCTAAATGAGAATATGTACAAATAGGACATGTACCAAAATTCTTACAATTAACATCGCATCTAGAAGTTGAATATTTAACAATCTTATCTAGTTTTAATGGTTCCTTTTGATTAAATTTTTCAACTTTAAACATAGCTTCTTCATTTACTACTAAATTAGGAAATCTATAGTTTTTATTCTTATAATTTACAATACCTTTACCAGAAAAATCTTGTTTAAGGCATCTAAATTGTACTTTACGTTCTTCCATAATTAAGCTCCTTGTGCTTCTCCGTCATCAACATAATTGAATTCACTAAATTCAATCTTAATTGATTTAGCCGCAAATAAATTTAAATAGAAATAATCTTTATCTACTTTTACAAAATCAAAATCAGTATAAGTTGTTTCATAAGACTTTCCCTTAAAAATAGTCTTAACTGTTACAACTTGGCCTAAACGTTTAATTCTAAATTCAACTGTATTACCAATTTGATAATTATCATCAACATTATTATTTGAGTACACTAATACACCATTTTCTCTTGAATGATTAGATATCAAATGAGAATTACTCATAATAAGGCTTGAGGCTACATAATTAGATTTAATAGTCTTATCAGTAATCTTTAATCCTAAATATAAATCATCTCTTAAAGCTAAACCAAATCCTTGTTCTAGTTCGGATGACATATCAATAACTTTAGCTAAAACAGAAGCGTGAAAGTTTCTTTTAACACTAATCTTTTTAGCTACGAGTGCATAAC
>CAVAIM010000164.1:0-2747 GCA_963588755.1 bacterium
ATATTCAGTAATAGATGATTACTCTATGAATATATATGATTATTATTTTAAAAGTTATAGTACTGGTACATTTAGAGATGAAACTGTATCAGAATTTGTAAATAGAAATTCAAAGTTTAAACTTGGCTTAAAGAGTTACTATTTAAGTAATGGAGCTAATAATTGGGATAGTTTTGATTTTTTTATTCAGTATTATTTATTTGATAATAGTTTAAGTGATAATGAGATAGTATGTTCTAATTATACTTATAATAGTTTGGTTAATGATTATTCATTAGCTAGTAATTATACCATGAATTATAGAGGGGATACATTTCATATTACAGTAATAGAAGGAGACTATCCTTTTACTTTTTTTATAACTAATGAGTATACATATAAGGTAATAAGTAAATTTCACTTTAACTATCATGTCGCAACTATAAACGATACCCAAGTACACTTAACAAGTGGAAGAATGCCTGAAAACGATGATGAAATCTTAAAATCTGATACAGTGTATGGCGAGGATACCGAAGATTTTGTTTTTGGTGATCAAAGAAAAACATTTAAAATTGTAGGAACTTATGATTATGTAATTGATTCAATATATGATGATAAGCCTTGGTATGTAGTTTATTCAAATCATGCGTTTGATTTTAAATTAGAAGCTAGCGATGTATTAAAAACTGTATCACAGGGGTTTATTGCGTATGGTGATACTCTTGACTTAACTCCCGACGATATCAATTTTATCTTAGATAATGATTTATATGTTATAAATGATGTGATGAAATACGCTTATGAATCTTATGTATTTGTAAATAATTTAAGAGATAGTTTCGTTAAGGTGTTAATATTTGTTATTACACTAGATATAGTGACTATAGCATATTATATTTCTTATTGGCTACATTCTAATAAGGATAGATATGATGAATTAAAGAGATTGAATAAGATAAAGTTAGTTAAAAATAAATGTATATCTACAAGATTCATTCTAGGCTTGATAACATTCTCCATAGGAGTTTTATTATACTTAATAGCGCAAAAACTCATTAATAAAGCTTTAGTAGGAAGCTGTTTTTCAAGTGTTAGTCTATATACATATAATTTTAGTTTTATAAATAATACATTTTTATATTATGCAATACCATTATTAATACTAATTGAAATGATTGTAGGTTTTATTCAAGTTGAAAGGAGTATATATGATTGAATTAAGAAACATAGATAAGTCATATAATTACATAACTGGGATAACTGAAATATTAAACAAAACTAATTATGTCTTCCAAAACACTGGCTTTGTTGCGATAGAGGGAAGATCTGGCTCAGGTAAAACAACTCTATTCAATATGATTTCAGGCCTTGATGAAGATTATAAAGGTTTAATATTATATGATGGTATAGATATTAAAGCATTAAAGAAAATAGATAAGAGAAAGTTTTATAAAACAAATTTATTTTACTTAAAATCTAGAGATAACTTTGTTAAAAATATAACGGTTAAAGAGGCTTTAGAGATTTATTTATCTAAAGATTCAATAGAAAAAGCTAATCAATTAATTAAAGAATTTAAGTTAGAATATTTAATAAATAAGAAAATAAAGAAACTATCAAGCGGAGAACTTCAAAAGATATCTATTATTATTGCAGTATCAAAGAAAGCTAAAATTACGCTTTTAGATGAACCTATATGTAATATTGACTCCCAAAGTGTTAGTTTATTTTTAGATTTAATTAAAGAATTATCTAAAGAAAGTTTAGTGTTATATATATCTCACTATGAAGATGATTATGATAATTACTTTACGGATATTGTATCAATAGAAGACGGGCATATTGTAGTAAGTAAGTCCCATGAGGGTGATAATTGTGACACACAAGAATCAAGCTCAAGTGTATCTAAATACTCTTTAAAGAAAGCATTAATACTTGAAAAAAGTAAGCCATTATCTTTATATTTTTTATTTAGGTTAATTATTATATTAATGGTTTCTTTTACATTATATGTTGTTAAAGTAAATAGTATAAATGTATCAGATATTTATATTGATTCATTAGATGAAATGAGTGTAAATATTGTAGGTGGCACAAGATTAAACAATGATGTAGTAGAAAAGAAGAAGATATATTCATCTCCTACTAATCTATCTATATCTTATAATGTTTATTTAAACTCAATTAATTGGATTAGAGTAACTGGTTTTGGCAAGGCTAGTGATTTCTATTTTTCTAACTTTAATGATGAATTAGATACATATGATATCATTATATCTGATTATTTTGCATATGAATTAAATATAAATGTTGGAGATGAACTGAAAGTTAAACAAAGTAGTTGTATTTGTGATAAGGTATTAGATTATACAACATATACAATAAAACATATTTATCAAACTAATTACAAAGCCCTTATTCAAGAAAAAAATTATACTATTCCTGATGAATATTATTATGTATTCATATCAGATGAAGAGGTAAATAATATAATTAATGATTCCTTGTATTCCTACGGGGGAATATTCTTTAATAATGCGTTTGTAGCTCCATATGATAAGAAATTTGTAGATAATGGATATTATAATAGTATAACAACAGAAGGATATTATGATTTAAAAGATGATGAATTCTTTGGCGGTATTGTAGGTTTATCGTATTTTAATTTAAAATCTATTACTCAAAATGAAGAAGTGCTTTTTAAGGGATCAGATGAATATAGTGATGTAACTTTTAAATCTAATAATTCAAGTATTACTAAAAGT
>CAVAIM010000165.1:0-2739 GCA_963588755.1 bacterium
ATTAATACCATATGCAAATATAGCACTAGCTAAATCCATATCGTTTAGTCCTACATTAGGATTTGTTTGTTTATAATCATTAGCTAGATCAGCAAGTGATCTACCATTTAGACAAATAGTAGATAAGAAATAATCATTATAATTCTTATCAGATAAGAATTCATTAACTAGTTCCCTATCAGATTCAAATGCGTTTTTGTAGAATGATAACATAGTACCTGCAGATTTTACACTAATACCAATAGAACCATATGTAGCAAGTGCATTCTCAGTAGATCTATCAAAGTCATCTATTTTAGCTGCCTCAACAAACTCATCTAAAGTCTTTTCATTTAAATGTTCATAAACTAAATCATTATCCCTACCAAATGCTCCATATATAGACATATCAAGATTTAGTGCTACAACATTTGTATTAGTATATGCATTTTCAAAGAATGCAATATTTAGAGCGTTTAAGTTTCTAGATGTATTGATATTTGGTGCATAGAACATATCATCTGTTCCACCTGAATAAGATATAATAGATTTAGTTTCTATAGTAGAATTTGCATTTGCAAATCCTGCAATTGAAGCTGTCTCATACATAGTGTCACCTGAATATCTTTCATAGTATGAACACTTTTCCATTAGGGCATAATACTTAAATGGTTCTTCTGCTTTAAACTTCTCTAAGTAAGCTTTATCAGCGTCAAATGTTTGACGAATAATGAAGGCTTGGCTCATCTTTTCATTCATGTGAAGGATACCTTCACTAGTAGACAAATTAGTATTAATCTTTGAATTTAACATATCATTAATTAATTCATTAGTCATTTCTCTCATTAAAGAGTAATCAGCCTTACTAGGATCCGCATCACGAAGTTGACAAGCTTTAACATATCTAAATGTTTTATTTATCTTATCTGCTACTTTCTCATCATTTAATGATAAGAAGTATCTAGACGCATCACGCATAGTAGATACAGTCATTTCTACATTCTTAGCGTGACTAACATATTTAATAACGCTATTTGCAAAGTCTAGTCTACGAGACATAACAGTTGTAGTATGCTTTACTGCGTTCTTATTCTTAAACATAGGAGACTTATCAATATCTCTTAAAATAGTCTTATCTATTTCTTTATCTAAGTTTCTAGCTTGCGCATCCTTAAATACTTGACGAGTAAACATTTCAAACTCTTGTGTATTGATATTATCTTTATTATATTTAAAAATTAATGTATTTAATATATCATTATATTCTCTTGAATGAATTAACTCTTCTTTATATTTTCTAATATTTTTATTAGTCTTTTGAGCTTCTTCAATCTTAATCTTTACATTACTAATAATCTTATCATATCTGTTTAATGGAGAAACCTCTGAAGCCTTTAAGACATTCTCATATCTCTTTCTTAAAGTATTATCAGAATAGTCAAACTTTAAAGGTTTAACCTCAACAGTATAAGTATCTTTAAATGTATTGACTTCTGCATATTCTATTAACTGATTACCTTCTTTAACTATTTTTAAGAATTCACGAGCTTGATATTTCATTAATTCAAGGTGGTTCATAGTTTTATAGTCAGGACCTAACTTATCCTTAATAATTTGACTAAATGGCTTAGAATCAATATATATTGCATCATAACAGTTATTTAAGAACATTTCTTTAGATACAACACCTCTACCATTATTTAAATCATCAAAGAATGATTCAAGTAAATAATATACAGACTCAAATTGATTATCATTTAAGCGAAGTAATTTTTCTACTGGAACAACTAAATTATTATTATCTTTATAATAGTTGAATAAATTTTGATATATATCTTTCTTTACATAATATTCAAAACCAGGCTCATCCTCATCATCTAAACAATCCTTTAAATGGAAACCAAGACCTAGAGTTTTAGGATCAATTCCTCTTTCAAAGCACTCTGCAGTAAACAATACACTTGTAGCGTTTACTAAGCTAGATAAATTCAAGAATTCTTTATTCTTTTCATAAGTATTAAATTGTTCTTCAAAGTTTTCTTTCTCATAAGCTCTAAAGTTATCAAATAAATCTTGACATGAAATTGATGCTGCAAACACTTTATAAATATCAGATTCACTCATCTTAGAGAAATTAATAGACTTAGTCTTTTTTACAACATTTAAGAAATCATTACTAACATAGTTATAAAGTTTACTAGTATACTTTTTAATATTCTTTCTGTGAATATTGTGATACTCTGATCCTGTTTGTTTAAGATCATAATAAGGATACTTAGTTAGAATTTGAGTATAAAGTAATTCATCTGAAATAAACTCATCTAAGTGTTGTGCAAACGTCTTTTTATTAGGTGAACCAATCATATAACAAATATTTCTGATAGATCTTGAATCTACATGTTTTCCACCTTCTACAATAATATGAGATTTTCTTAAAGCAGAAACAATTTGTTCTGAAATATTTGCTCTATATAATGCACTACCCATTACATTATTAAGTTTAGTACTTAAATTCTTATTATTATATTTAAGACTATCTAAAGCTCCTTGAGAACTTTCTAAATCTTTATATAATCCTGCATAATCAAAATCTTCTCCCTTAGGCTTTAAATCCTCTTTAGTTAATATATTAACCTTATCAGTATTAATATCTTCTTCACTTAATTCATTATTATCTTCTAGTTCATCAATTTGATCAAAACTATTTCTATGTTCTTCTTCTACATATTCTAAATCTTTCTCTTCCATAGTATACCTCCT
>CAVAIM010000166.1:0-1267 GCA_963588755.1 bacterium
TTTTAGTTATTCAAATCCAACTAAATTATACTTTGGTAAAGAAGCTTTAAATAATTTAGAGACTGAATTAAATAAGTATGGAAAGAATGTATTATTAGTTTATGGATCAGGTTCTATTAAGAAGAATGGTATCTATGACGCTGTAATGGACATATTAAATAAATGTGGAAAAACTGTATCATTTGACGAAGGCGTTATGCCAAACCCTACAAAAGAAAAATTATTTGAAGGTGTAGAGATTGCAAGAAAGAACAATGTAGACTTTATACTTGCAGTTGGTGGTGGATCTGTAGTAGATTATGCAAAAGCTTTATCTGTATCTATTCATTATAATGGTAATCCATGGGAAAAGTACTATTTAAAGATGGAAGATGTAGATAACGAAATAGTACCAGTAGGTGTTGTACTTACAATGGTTGGTACTGGTAGTGAAATGAATGGTGGAGCAGTTATTACCGACCCAGAGACTGGTCTTAAGATAGGTCATGTATTTGGTGACAATGTATTCCCTAAGTTTTCTATTCTAAACCCAGAATACACATATACTGTACCTAAGTATCAAATGATTGCAGGAATTTATGATATATTCAATCATATCACTGAACAATACTTCTCAGGTGAGGATGATCCTACAAGTGATTATATTATGGAAGGATTAATGAGAGAATTAATTCATGACTCACGTATTGCAGTAAAGAATCCGCAAGACTATGAAGCTAGAAGTAATATAATGTGGACTGCAACTTGGGCTTTAAATACTCTAGTATCTAAGGGTAAGTCTGAAGACTGGATGGTTCATATGATTGGTCAATCTATTGGTGGCGTTACAAATGCAACTCATGGTATGACTCTATCAAGTGTATCTTATGCATATTACTCATATATTCTTCCTTATGGATTAAAACAATTTGTTAAATTTGCAAAAAATGTATGGAATATAAATTCAAGTGAAGATGATTTAGTAGTCGCAAGAAAGGGTCTTCTTGCAATGAAGAGTTGGATGGAAGAAATTGGTCTTGTAATGCATATAAGTGAACTTGGTGTAGAAGAAGAGATGTTTGATAAGATTATTGATGGAACATTTATTCTAAATGGCGGATATAAAACATTAACTAAAGATGAAATTAGAAATATACTTAAATTAAGTATGTAAAATATATACCTATCGAGATTAACTTGATAGGTATTTTTTTTGAGTAAATTAGAAAGAATCTTGTTATTAATAAATGGAGATTAAATATGTGATATATATTTGAAAGGTAATAAG
>CAVAIM010000166.1:1277-2728 GCA_963588755.1 bacterium
TATTAATAAATAGAGATTATATCGCAAATTTATTTGAAAGGTAATAAGATTCATGAATAACAAGAAATTTAAGGGTAAGAAAATTAGTAAAGATGATTTAGATAGTATTACTAAACAATTAGATGATTCTTTAGTTAACTTTATTAAGGAAGGTAAATATAAAGAAGTATTGATATCTATTGGTAATTTATCTAATTATTCACTAAATAATCAACTTTATATATTAAATCAAAACCCTTATGCGCGCACTACATATGGCTTAAAAAAGTGGAATTCATTAGGTAGAAGTGTTAAGAATGGTGAGAAGGCTATAAAGATATTTGCACCTATTATAAAGAAGTTTCTAGAGGAAGATACAGAAAAATCTAAGGTAGTAGGATTTAGACTTGAAAGTGTATTTGATATATCTCAAACCGAGGGTAATGATTTAGATGTATTTAAGTTTGATGAGTCTAAAGTTATAGAAAATAAAGATAAAATAATTGAATGTTTAAAAAACACTATATCAGAATATGGATTTAAGGTAATATATTCTAACGAATTAGGCTCAGATGTTTATGGTTTATGTAATCATAAAGAGAACACCATAAAGATATTAGAAGGTTTATCTGACTTACAAGAAATATCTACATTAATACATGAATGTGGGCATGCGCTTGCACATCACGAGGCCCGTGATGATTTTAAAGGATTAACTAAAAATGAAGTTAGAGAAATAAAAGAAGTAGAAGCTGAATCAATAGCCTGTATAGTATGTAGTTATTTAGGACTAGATACAAAGAACTTTAATTTTTCATATATTACAGCGTGGTCTAGAGGTGATATTTCAATGTTTAGAAAAAATCTAGATAAAATATCTAATTATGCAAGTATATTAATAAATGGAATAAAGAATGAATTTGAATAGAAAATAATATTAAAACTAAATTGTAAATAATTTAATATACTCTTTAGATTTGTAAAATTTTATTGTAAAATATTAGAAATAATAAGGAGTTGAGTTATAGTGGAGTATGTTATTGAAACTAATGGATTAGTTAAGAAGTTTGGCTCTAAGATTGCAGTAAATAAGATAGATATGCATATCAACAAAGGTGATATCTATGGTTTTATTGGTGCAAATGGAGCAGGTAAAACTACCGCAATGAAGATGATGTTAGGACTTTGTAGGGTTAGTCAAGGTGAAATCAAATTATTTGGTAGTACAAATCTAGATGAAGGTAGAAAAAGAATTGGTTCTTTAATTGAATCACCTGGTCTTTATAAGAATTGTACTGCTCAAGAAAATATGAAGCGTTTTGCAATTCTTACTAATTCTGATCTTAATGAAATTAAAGAACTATTAGAATTTGTAGGGCTAGCTGATACCGGAAAAAAGAAAGTAGGACGTTTCTCTTTAGGTATGAAACAACGTTTAGGGATTGCGATTGCACTACTAGGACACCCTGAAG
>CAVAIM010000167.1:0-2715 GCA_963588755.1 bacterium
GATTTTGATAAGCTAAAAATAATCCTAAACGAGCACGCTCATCTACTGATAAAGAATTAATATTCTTTCCATTGAATAATATTTCTCCTTCAGTAACTTGATATTTAGGGTGTCCCATTACAACCTTAGATAATGTAGATTTACCAGTACCATTAGGACCCATAATAGCGTGTACTTCACCACTCTTTATAGTTAAATTAACACCTTTAAGTATTTCTTTTTCTGTGATTCTTGCATGTAAATTCTTTATTTCTAATATATCTTGCATAATATCCTCCAAAGTCTCATTCAAAAAAGAGATATTAAAATATCTCATTAGCACAACAATTATACACTATTTCATTACTAGTAATCAAATAATATAACTTGAAGAAGGTTAAGAATGTTAAACCGTCTTATTATAAGTTCTTCTTATTAGTTTTCATTTAAGCAAAATAAAACAGGTATTATCATAATCGAGTAACTCCTATAAAACAATCAATTTGAAAAAATTTTAATTGTTCTTAAGAATCATCTAAAAATACCTGTCAATTATTAACTCTTCATAAAAAATATTATAAACCAATTTTATTAAACACTTCATTCATATCTCTTTTTGAAAATATGACACTAAGTACATAAAACACACTTTCATCGTAATCAATCGTATAAAACAAAATATAATTACCTACATTTTTTTGTCTTACTTCGATATTTGGCAACATTTCATTTTCAACAATAGCCCCACTTTGAGGAAATAATTTTATTTCTTCAATAACACTAACAAATTTGTTTAAAAAATTAGCTGCTGCGTTTGGATTTAAGAGTGTAAAAGAAATGTAAGATACTATTGAATTCAAATCAGTTTCAGCTAAATCAGTTAAACTGTAATTGAACTTAGATTCCATATTTGCTCCTAATATTAGCAATTGCTGTATCACCATCAACTACTTTTCCTTGCTTCAAATCATTCAAGCCATCAATAATTGCTTTAGCCTCTACAACTTGTCTCATGGTTTTTTCATAATAATCAATGTCCATAACAACAAGTTTGCCATAACCATTTTTGGTGACAAAAACCGGACCATTTTCTTCTAGGCAACGACGTTCAATTTCTACAGTATTTTTTAATTCTCTCATTGGAATAATTTGCATAATACCATCTCCTTATTGTGTCTATATTATATATCAAATTTAGCCACAAATCAATTGTTAAATACTACAAAAAATATTTTTGTTAATTCAGTATTAAGAAAATTAATAAATACAAATCATAAAGTAAAAAGGACGAAATTAATCATCCTTTATTATGTGTTAAATTATATTCCATAATTGTCTTATACTGTGATTCATACATATCTTTATATATGTCACAGTTTTGATATAACTCATCATGTGTTCCTACGCCTTTAATTAAGCCATGATCTAAAACAATTATTCTATTACAATCTTTAATAGTAGAAAGTCTATGTGCAATTATAAAGGTAGTTCTACCGTTTGCTACTACATCACATGCTTTCTTAATTAATATTTCAGTCTCAGTATCAATGTTTGCAGTTGCTTCATCTAGAATTAATATCTTAGGATTTCTTAATAATACTCTTGCAAAACATATTAATTGTTTTTCACCTAATGATAAGTTTTCACCCTTAAAAGAAATCTCTTCATATATTCCTTTACTAGTTCTTTCAAGTAGATAACTAGCACCTACTTTATTTAAAACATCTATTACAACTCGATCAGGGTAATCATGTTCCATACAAACATTAGACTTAATTGTACCACTAAAAATAGATGGTGTTTGTAATACTACACCTAACGCCTTACGATATGAGGCTTTATTGTATTGATTAATTTCCATATTATCTACATATATATGTCCCGCTTGATAATCATTATATTGTAATAATAAATTCATCAAACTAGATTTACCAGAACCAGTATGTCCAACTATTGCAATCTTTTCACCAGGTTCAACTTTTAAATCAATACCATGTAATACTTCTTTATTTTCTACATAAGAGAAATGTACATCATCAAATTGAACTCTTCCTTCTATATTTGAAGGGAACTCAAGTCCATCAAATATACGTTTATCATTTTCTTCATCAATAAACATATATACTCTATTACAAGCTACAATACTATCTTCAAGTTCATTTAAATTCATAAATATAGTATTAACTGGTTGTACCATCTTATCTAGATAATCAGTAAATGTAGTAATTGTACCAATAGTTACAATAGTAGTACCAAAATCTATATAACTAATTCCAAAGAATAATAATATAGAAGCTTCAATTATACGTTTAATTAAATTTAATAATTCAATACCAAAATATGCATTAATAGTATTAGTCTTAGTTTCAAGTTTAGCAGATTTAGATACTAATTCATCATAATCTTTTAACATTAGATTTTCTTGATTAAATGCCTCTATAATTAAAGCACCTGAAATAAGTTCATTAAGCTTACCAGTAATACGTGATGATAGTTCTCTAAGTTGTAAATGATTTGCATGAAGTTTTTTTCTATATAGTGTAACCCATAATATTATAATAGGTACAAATATTAAGATAATTAAAGCTAGATGATAATCTAAAGATATAAAACCTATGTATAAGGCAATTAAGTTAATTAATGCTTGTGCTATAGAAAATGATACAGTAATGAATGTCTTAACACTAGCTGAGTCATTAGTAATCTTTGATACTACTTTACCATCAGGTTCTAGTG
>CAVAIM010000168.1:0-1184 GCA_963588755.1 bacterium
AAGTTAGGCTACGAAGTCGCAGAAAATGATGAAGTAGCTGATGCATATATCATTAATACATGCTCAGTAACTAATCAAGCCGATGCTAAATCAAGAAAGATGATTCGTCACGCAAGAAGCTTAAATAGTGAAGCTGTAGTATGTGCTATGGGATGTTATACTCAAAGCCATGCTGAAGAAGCTAGAAAATTACTTGAAGCTGATATTTTAATTGGTACAGGTAATAAGAAGGCTTCAGTTGAATTAATTGATAAGATGGTTAAAGAAAAATCAAGAAATCGTGTTGATTTAATATTAAAAGAACGTTCTCAAAAAGATTATGAAAATCTTGAGGTTACTGAGTTTGACCACGCTAGAGCTTTCTTAAAGATTGAAGATGGTTGTTCAAACTTCTGTTCATATTGCATAATTCCTTATGCAAGAGGACCTGTTAGATGTAAGAGACATGGTCTTATCTTAAAAGAAGAAAGTGAAGTAATAAAGCTAGGATATACTGAAATAGTTCTTTCAGGTATTCATATTGGTGCTTATTCTGATGGAGCGGAGTATCATTTAAAAGAATTAATTAAAGATATGATAGAAGTTCCAGGACTTTCAAGAATTAGAATTTCTTCAATTGAAATTAATGAAGTTAATGATGATATTATAGCTACAATGGCTAAGTCAGATAAGATAGCTGATCATATCCATTTACCACTTCAAGCTGGTAGTGATAAGATATTAAAGCTTATGAATAGACACTATGATACTAAGAAATTCTTAGAGCGAGTTAACAAAATTAGAGAGGCTAGACCTAATATTAGTTTAACTACTGATGTAATTGTAGGTTTCCCTGGTGAAACAGATGAAGACTTTGAGGATTGTTATAACTTTATTAAGGAAGTTGGATTCTCAGAACTTCATGTCTTCCCTTATTCAAAACGTGAAGGTACACCTGCTGCTTCAATGCCAAACCAAGTAGATGGTAATGTTAAAAAGGCTCGTGTAAAGAGACTTATTGAATTATCTAAAGAATTATGGATAGATTATACTAGTAAGTTTATTGGTACAACTCAAGAAGTAATCGTTGAGACTAAATTTGGTGATGACTATGTAATAGGTCATTCATCTAATTATCTAAAAGTATTACTACCTTGTGATTTATCACTTTTAAGACATAGAGTAAAAGTTCTGATTACAGATCA
>CAVAIM010000168.1:1194-2700 GCA_963588755.1 bacterium
TATGTACACGCTAAAGTAATTGAAGATTTAGATAAAGGTTTAATATTCTAACTAAAAAGAAAGTTTTTAAAGTTTTTTTACTTTAGAAGCTTTTTTTCATAACTTTTTCACAAAAAACAAAATAAACCTGTGTATAATATGGACGTATTAGTTAAAAGAGTACATAAATGGAGGAAAATAATTATGGAAAAAGATATTAATGAATTAGAAATTGAACAATATAAGAAATATAAGAATGAGCTAATTGACGCTCTTTCACAATATGAAGAAATTTATGATGAAAAGGGTAATAAAACTTTAAAGCCTTTATTTCAAGAAGGAAAAAAATATGAAAAGATTCTTGATGTAATTGATCCTAATTTTGAAGGAGTTGCAAAACGTCTTACAGACTATGATAATGAATTAGAAGAAGATGGATTTGTTGTACGTACTGATAATCAAGGATATATTACTAAGCTTTCAGATAAGCTTGTTAAATACCAAAACTATCGTATTGAAAAAGAATTAATTAAGGATAAGGCACTAACTGATAAAGTTAAATGTTTTAATGAATTAAATATAGATTGTAAGATTGAAGAACTTGATGATGTTATAGGTATCAGTAAAGGTAATATTTCCTTAATTAAAGATGAAGATGGAAATTTTGATCTTGATACTTATAAAATGATGTATCCAAAATATTTAAATATGTATCTAGAAAAATTAATTAAGACTGATTATCTTGCTGTATTTGAAAAAGATCCTAATGCAATGGATTCAATCCTTAAAAATTATGATTCTTATTTCAGAGGAGTAGTTCAACACAAACTATTAACTCCAGAAGATAAAAAACTAGATTTACCTGAATTCGGTGGTTTATATCAAGGTGATATTAAAGATGAGGTATTGAAAGTATTTGCCCCAGCTGGAAAAGTTGAAATTGATAGAGAATTCCACGAAAATAATCATCTTGAAACTATTAAGGGATATACACAAGAAGAAAGACAAGAACTTGCTGAAAAATGTAGAGATGAGGTTGATTCTTTAACTTCAAGATTTGAAGGCCCTGAAGCTAAAAAGGGTGAAAAAGTAATGCTTCTTTTAAATGCTAGAGAATATATGACAGCTATTAAAAAAGTTTATAAGACATGCAATCCTTTCTTAAGATTAATTGGTGTTGGTAAGGCTGGAGAATATGCTCAAATGAAGAATGAAATGATTTCAAAGCTAGTTAAAGCTACTGGTTTTACTAAGTCTGAATGTAAGGAATTCTTCAAGAATACTAAACCTAGGATTAAGTTTGATGGTAAAACATATAATTATAATAAAATATATTCTAATTCTAAAAAATTAGAAGATCAACTTTGCAATTTCTCATTTAATGATCCACTTAAGAGAATGAAAATGGAAATAGAACAACTTAATGATGCAAAACAAGTTAACCTTAATAATAAAGTTGAATTAGATGTAGTAAACAATAAAGAAATTGAAGTAGGTAAAAAATAGTTAATATAATAAGATTTAAAC
>CAVAIM010000169.1:0-2678 GCA_963588755.1 bacterium
AAGGTACTCATAAGATGTTTGTTTATGATTCTCCTGAATATGTTAAAGATATGGGTACTCCTGAAAGATTCTATCAAGTATCAAGTGATTGTAAGAATAATATACCAAGTAGTAGAAACCTATCTCATAAACAAAAGGCTATATTCTTAGATAGAGATGGTACTATTAATAAACTTAAAGGTTTCTTAACTGATATTAACGATTTTGAACTTATTGATGGAGTAAGTGAAGCAATTAAATTAATTAATAGTTCTGAATATTTATGTATTGTAATAACTAATCAACCTGTTATTGCAAGAGGGGAAGTATCATTAGATGAATTAAATGAAATTCATGATAAGATGGAGACTTTACTTGGTCTAGACGGCGCATATATTAACGATATATTCTATTGTCCTCATCATCCTGATAGAGGATTTGTTGGTGAAAGAGTAGAATATAAGATTGATTGTGATTGCCGTAAGCCAAAGCCTGGTATGTTAATTAAAGCAAGCCAAAAATATAATATAGATTTATCAAAGTCTTGGATGATAGGAGATTCTAAGAATGATATATTATGTGGAATTAATGGTGGTTGTAAGACTGCATTAATTTCATCAAAAGATGAAACTTATGGTGAGGATATTAAGGCAGAATCTTTATTAGAGATAGTAAAGAATATACTAAAAGGAGAATAATTAAAATGGATAATGAATTATTCAAATATAATGTAGATGATTTAATTAAAAGATATCCTGAACTTGATGTTTGTAAGGAATCTATACTTGCCTCATTTGATATATTAAGAGAATGCTTCTTAAACGGACACACTTTATATGTAGCCGGTAATGGTGGATCATGTAGCGATGCTGAACACATTGTAGGTGAACTTATGAAGGGTTTTAAGAAGAGAAGACACTTAAGTGAAGAAGATTGTAATAAGTTAATTAATGTTGATCCTGCAAGAGGTAAAGAATTAGCGGATTCACTTCAATGGGGATATCCTTGTGTTGCGCTAAATTCACACCCAGGACTTTCTAGTGCTTTCACTAATGATGTTTTAAATGGTGGCTTAATGACTTATGCACAACAATTAAATGTCTTAGGACATAGTGGTGATGTATTCTTAGGAATATCAACATCAGGAAATTCTAAGAATATCATGTATGCCTCAGTTGTAGCGCGTGCTAAGGGATTAAAGGTTATTGGTTTAACTGGTGAAAAGGGTGGAGAACTTGCACGTATTGCAGATGTTGCAATAAAGGCTCCATCAAGTGAAACATTTATGATTCAAGAATATCATTTACCTATTTATCATTGCTTATGCTTGATGCTAGAAGAGATGTAGGATTTAGAATTAATATAATGAATGAAAGGGGGATGCGCTCGCATCCCCTTATTTTAAATTGATATTAAAGTTTAATCTAGAAGATATTTTTCTTTTTCTAGTATATAGTTATCAAATCTTGGTAATACAAATTCAGATTTACCCCTAAGCGAAGTATTAATTATTCCCTCATCTGCAAGCTTTTTCTTATAGATTGCAAGATTTCCTTTAGATATTCCTAATGAATCCATTATTTCTTGATTTGATGATTTATTTTTTGCAATTTCAGTTAAGATGTTTTGCTCACTTATTGTTAATTCATCCCATATTATATCATAAGACCATTCACCTATTTTTAAATCGAATTCTCTTATTATTTTCTCAGATAATGTAGTAACATTATTTCTAAATAGTATATCACCTAGTAATTGATATGCCATTGCATAACCTTTAGTGAACTTAGCTAATTTTATAGCTTCAGTTTCTTCTATATTAAATGTTTCTCGATATGAATCAGCTATTAATGGAATTGAAAGAGAAGATAACATAATTTTAGGTGATCTATGTAAGAACGTTATAGTTTTATCATTTTCAAGTTTTGTGATATTCTTCCTAAGACCTGTCATTAAGAGTCTAATATCATAGTGATCGATTAGAAAACCTTGATAAGCTCTTACAAATTCAATCATTTCCTCGTTTTTTGCAACATCATCAATCGCAATTAAAATATGAATTCCTTTATCAGTAAAGTATTTAAAAAGTTTTTCTAAATATGTTGAAATGCTTGTAACAGGCTTTTCACTTTTAATTTGAAATGTTAAACAACTGAATGAAAAAGAAAATTCCAATTTTAGTTGTTTAATCTTTGATACACCAGTGTCGTATAAAATACTAGCTAATTGTTCTAACATGTTTTTTGATTGAGTAAGTCTTGCGACAATCCAATCATCTTTTGAACGATAAATATCAAGTATATGGCTTAATGTAACAGTTTTTCCACAACCTCTAGGGCCGGTGATTGTATATACAGTGTTTCTAACATATTCTGAATTGAAATCTTCGAAAATTGGTTGTATTTCTTTATCTCTTTCAATAAAGTTCATATTTGATTTATTAATGAGTGGTGAGTATAAATTTGGCATATTATCAACTCCTAACATACAATTATTTTACCTTATTCTATTTTTGAAATCGAGTTTATCTTTTAATATAATAGTTTTTGTACTTTATTGTACTTTGAAAAATCTTTTGTACTTCATTGTACTTCGTTGTACTTTGTAATTAACAATGTTAATCTATTTAAAAATATATTTAAAAAAACTTTGAAGTACTTCAATGTTTCTTTGAAGTAACTTTGAAGTAGACATTGAAG
>CAVAIM010000170.1:0-2671 GCA_963588755.1 bacterium
CAAGAACGCTACTATTACCTGAAACGTTAGGTTCAGGGTTGTTATCTATTGCAGCACTTGTCTTACACGATGCAAGTCCCAACAGTGGAAGCGAAAGACCTAAATATTTAATTAATTTTTTCATTTCTTACTCCTTTATGTGTTTTTATATTGAAAGTAATTAAACTAATAGATAGAATTACTGATATTTTTTTAAGAATACTTAATATTATTGAGGTTTCATTAAAGTCCTTAAATTGTGTAAGTAGAAATGCCTCTTCATACATCTTATCTATAAATATAAAGACTGATATACCGATAAGTATCAATGATAATTCTATTATTTTA
Organism: bacterium; assembly: GCA_963588755.1. GTDB lineage: Bacteria > Bacillota_I > Bacilli_A > Acholeplasmatales > Anaeroplasmataceae > JAEELC01. The sequence continues at coordinate 328 of CAVAIM010000170.1, forward strand.
AAGTATAGATTGTTTTTATATTTATAAAGCAAAGAACTTAAATGCATTCCTAAATGTATGCTTAAAAGTATGAATAACCACATAGAAGATATCATATGAAGACTTCTACCTAGAGATTTATAATTAGGAAATAGATTTTTAAATAAATATCCTGAAACCATTAAAGAACTAATTAATGTAAGTATTAGAAATATAAATACTAAGATATTAATTATTAATGTAGTAAGTATTTTCTTGTTTGGTTTTCCTTTGAATAATACTTTATACCATTTATAGTTAAGTATGTTATGTATTAGAAAGATAACAAAGAGAATAATTCCTAATATCTCGTGAGTTAAACCAGATGTTTCATGTTCACACATTAATACTATAAGAAGTGTGATCATTAAAATATCTAGTATTAACTTGAGCTTATTTAATATTTTAGTCTTAGACATTAATTTTTATTACGTCTCTCTAAAATAAGTTTGCCAAACCATTCAATCATAGCTGGGTCTTGATGAGAGAAGAATGATGATGTCTTAGTATCAAGTGTTTCAATTAGGCTCATATCAGCATCATCTAATTCAAATGAATAGATATCAAAGTTTTGTTTGATACGTTCTTCATGAATAGATTTTGCAAGAGATACAATACCTCTTTGATAAAGCCAACGTAGTATTACTTGTGCTACACTTACATTGTGTTTTTCCGCAATTCCAACTAATACCTCATTCTTAAACATATTGTTTCTGCCTTCCGCAAAAGGTGCCCAAGCTTCAAGTACTACACCATACTTATCAGCCCACTTTTTAGCCTCAATTTGTTGATTAAATACATTAACTTCAATTTGGTTTACCATAGGCTTAATGTTTGCAAATTGACAAATATCTACTAATCTATCAGGATAGAAGTTAGATACACCAATAGCCTTAGCCTTACCTTCTTTGTATAGCTTCTCTAAATCTCTATAGGCACCATATACATCAGATAAAGGTTGATGAAGTAATAATAAATCTACATAATCAGTTTTTAATTTCTTTAAAGATTCTATAACAGAAGCGTAAGTTTTACCTTCACCATAGTTATCAATCCATACCTTAGTAGTTACAAAGATATCTTTTCTATCAATTCCAGACTCAACTAAAGCCTCACCAACTTCAGCTTCGTTAAAATAAGCTTGAGCTGTATCAATATGACGATATCCTGCCTTAAGAGCTTGTAAAACACTTGCCTTACAGTCATTTTTTGAAATTAAATAAACACCAAATCCATTTGCAGGAATTGTATTACCATTGTATAACTTTATAGAATTCATAATTAAATCTCCTTTTTAATAAAATCAATATGTTCTTCTGTTGTCTTGTTGAATAGTCCAATAGATAAATCTAAATTATGATTAATTTCATTTAAATCTCTAATTGAGTTATCCATATAGGCATAGTCATTAGTATAGCTGTTCGCAAACACTACCACTTTACCAGTGTAGTTATTTAAGTATTCCTTAACTAGAGTTGCGATAGGGCGTGGGAATGTATACCACCAAATAGGGAAGAATAGAAGTATCTTATCATATGAATTAATATCTACATTAATATCTTTAATTAATGGATATGATTTATTTTGCCACTCCTCTTTAGCTTCAACGTATGCGCATTCGTTATAGTCGTTAGAGTAAGGTGTTGCGCGCTCTACTCTCAATACATCTAGATTAAATGTCTTGTTTAATTCTTGAATCAGATTTTTAGTGTTGTTTGACCAACTGAAATATATAATTAATGTTTTCATATAGTCTACCTCCAACTTTATTTTAATATAAGTAGTACATAATTATTTATATAACTTATCTATTGTGCTATACTTAAAACGTATAGTGGAGGTAAATATGATAGAAACTTATTTATTAGAATATTTAAAAGCTTTTTATGAAGAAGGTTCCCTAATGCAAGCTAGTCTTAAACTTAATGTCTCTCAACCCTCTCTAACACGTGCTATGCAAAAACTAGAATTAGAACTAGGTTGCACAATATTTGATAGAACAGGTAATAAAATATCTTTAAATAATAATGGTATTGTATTAATGGACTATGTTAGAGATATCTTAGCTCTTAATAAGTTATTACTTGAAAAAGCTAAAGAATTAAAAGAAAAAGAATTACTTATCAATATTGATATGGTAGCCCCTGGTATAAAATTTTATTATTCTTATTTTTTCTTTAATAATACTGAAAAATATAAAAGTAATATTATAGATTTAGAAACCTGTATAAAGAATGTCAAAGAAGGCTTATCTGATATAGCCTTCATTAATGAATATCATAATCTTGACGGACTAGTTTGTGAAAGAATTGTAACTGAGAAGTTA
>CAVAIM010000171.1:0-2611 GCA_963588755.1 bacterium
TTCTAGACATTCTAGTAACTAGCGCCTTATCAACATTTAAGTATTCGGCTACCTCATTCATAGCTCTCGCATCACGCTTTGAAACATAACGAACTAGTTCAAACTCAGTGTCATTTAATTCATGAGTTTTTGAAACTTTATTTTTGTAAAGATTTAAATTTCTTACAATTTTATTTATTTCTCTAAATTCCACATCGATCACCTTCTGGCTCTAATATATACTAAAATAGTTGACAAGTCAACTAATTTTAAGATAAAAAATAAAACCTGCATAATGCAGGTCTTATTATTAGTCTTCATATAGATCTTCGTATTCATCCATTTTATCAGTATAATCATCTTCATCGAATAGATTATCTGAGTCATCGTTTACGTAGTCGCTAGAATCATCATCGTCATATGAATCTTCAGTTGATTCATCATCATCTTCTTCATCATAGTCATCGTCTGAATCTTCATCCTCATCACGATCGATATCTTCATCATCAAGGTCCTTATCGTCCTCGTCATCAGATTCTTCATCATGAGAGTGAGCCTCATCATCACCAGAATATAACTTAGAACCATCCTTGTCGTATTCTTCTAATGAATGTCTAACTTTTAAGTCCCATTTTCCTTCATTTGAGACTTTATCAACTATATATACAAATTTAGAACTTGAACAAATATCAATGTATAATGCAGAACGTAATTCAACGTCATTTACATCATTACCTGAAGTAGTTAGAGTAGTATCTAATAATTCTTCAATAGTAATTCCACCATTACTTTGTTCAACTAAATCATAAGCAATTTCTAATAAAGATTTTTGTCCCATATTATTCATGTTTAATCCTCCACATAAGATTACAAGATATTTTACATTAAAGTTAATTTTTTTTCAAGGTGTTAGGTTTGAAAGTATTTAAAGAATTAATTAAAAAGAATATTTTCTTTAAAAAGTAAGGCTATTTTAATAGAAGAAACTAACGTATTTTCATAAAAGTAGTCATAGTTCAAGCTTACTGAATTAGAATTTATCTTAATTTCTTTAGTTAACATTTCAAATTTAAAGGTTAACTCACTAGTTTTATAAATAGAAGAAGTCTTCTTGTTTAAGATAAAATCCATTAGAGAATCTACATTACCATCACGCACTATTTGAATGTGATTATTTGATAGTATTCTTAGTGTAATATAAGTGTTTTCTGAAGATTTATCTAAGAAACGATAAGAGTTAGGTCCGATATTTTGAGCTTCACTTATATATGATACATCTTTTTTACCATCTTGAAATGAATAGAAATGTACTTTCATTAGTATTTAATTCTTCCTTCTAAAGCTTTTAGAACTGTTACATCATCTGCATAACTTAAGTCTCCACCAACAGGTAGGCCGTGGGCTAAACGTGTAATTAAGATATCATATTGTTCTAATAAAGCTTTAATATATCTACTAGTAGTTTCTCCTTGAAGAGTTGCGTTACAAGCTAAGATTACCTCTTTTATAGTTCCTTCTTTAACTCTATCAATTAATTCTTTAATTCTAATATCGTCTACACCAATTCCTCTTTGGAAATCAATTGCACCATTTAATACGTGATATACACCTTTATATTCATTTAATTTTTCAATAATAAATAAATCCTTAACAGTTTCCACAACTAATACCTTTGTTTTATCACGAGATAGATCGCTACAGATTTCACAAATAGAATTACTAGATAAATTACCACAGATTGAACAAGCACATACATCTTTCTTTATATTGATAAAAGATTGTCCAAATCTTTGACAATCTTCATTACTCATATTAGAGAATATATGCAAAACTAAGCGCTCTGCGGTTTTTCTTCCTATTCCTGGTAGTAGACAAAATTCGCAAATTAAATCTTCAATAGGTTTAGGATAGTTCATGGACTAGAACATTCCTCCGAATCCACCTAGGTTGAATCCACCCATGATTTCAGAAGTAGCCTTTTCAATTTGCTTAATGCAGTCATTGAATGCAGCTTGGATTGCATCTTGAATCATTTCGATATCTTCTTTAGATTCGAAACTTTCAGGGTCAATCTTAACCTCAACTACATTATGAGCTCCAGTCATTGAAACACTAACCATTCCACCACCTGATTTACCAGTATATACAGTTTCTTCAATTTTCTTTTGAGCTTCCATCATTTCTTTTTGCATTTTACGAATTTTCATCATTGCAGCTTGATTCATATTAAAATTCCTCCTTAATCAAGTTTTCATCAAATAAATCGTTAATTAAATCTTTAGATTCATCAATAGTCTTTACATATTTTAATATTCTAATATTATGGTTGTCAAGTATTGGCTTTTTTTCGCCACTCTTATACTTTTGACTCCAATCAGCTAGAATCTCATTCCACATGGATTTATTTATAAAATAAATATGTTCAAACTTATTATCATAATAGTTAGAAATATTAGTATGCATTGGATCACTCATCATCCTATTACACATACCTTCACTTTCAAGAGTAAAGATAATACTATCCTTACTTGCACAAGCTACTTGTACCTCAGTAAGAAGGGGATTGATGTTAATTAAGCCTGATAGTTTAAAGACTACATCAGATTTAATTTGTTTATCACCATTATTAATT
>CAVAIM010000172.1:0-2611 GCA_963588755.1 bacterium
TATTAGAAGAGATGGAACTTATACTTCATTTAGAGTTCAAAAGCTATTTACTTTCTTAGGTTTAGATAGAATTGAAACTCAAGAAGCTTATGCAGGAGACATTATCGCTATTTCTGGTTTATCTGATATTTATATCGGTGAAACTGTATGTAATCAAGGTGAAGAAGAAGCTCTTCCTTTAATTAAGGTAAGTGAACCTACTCTTCAAATGACTTTTGGTACAAATACATCTCCATTCTGTGGACAAGATGGTAAGCTTGTAACTGCATCTAAGATTGATGAAAGATTAAACCGTGAAATTCAAAAGGACGTTTCTTTACGTGTTCAACGTTTAGGAACAAGCGAAGAATGGGTTGTTTCAGGTCGTGGTGAATTACATTTATCAGTTCTTATTGAAACAATGCGTAGAGAAGGATATGAATTCCAAGTTTCAAGCCCTAAGGCTATCATGAAGGAAATTGATGGTGTTAAGTGTGAACCATTCGAAGAAGTAACAGTTGAAGCACCAGCTGATTCTATCGGTTCTATTATCACTTTACTTGGTGATAGAGGCGGTGTTATGAAAGATATGAAGAACACTGAAACTCAAAGTAAGGTTGTATTTGATGTTCCTGCAAGAGGACTTATCGGATTCAATACTGAATTTATGACTGCAACTAAGGGTTATGGTATCTTATCTCATTCATTCTCAGATTATCGTCCTATGGCTTCAATGAGCGTTGGTAAGAGACCTCTTGGTGCTTTAGTTTCTATTGCAAAAGGTCAAGCTACAGCTTATTCTTTAGGTCACATTGAAGATAGAGGTACTATGTTCATTGAACCAGGTGAAGAAGTATACGAAGGTATGATTGTTGGTCAATCTAATAGAGACTTAGATATGGCTGTTAACGTAGTTACTGCTAAACAACAAACTAATACTCGTTCATCTAACAAAGATACTACAGTAGTATTAAAGAGACCATTACAATTATCACTTGAACAATGTCTTGAATATATTAATGATGATGAATTAGTTGAAATAACTCCAAATCACATTAGACTTCGTAAGAGAATACTTGATACAGTAGCTCGTAAGAAGTGGGATGCAAAACAAAGAGATGCTGAATAATAAGGAAAAGACATGTTTTGTTTAAACATGTCTTTTTTAAATAAATAAGAAGAGGAAAAATATGAAGAAAATATATAATGTAGGTATTATTGGCGCAACAGGTATGGTTGGTCAAAGATTTATCACTTTGCTTGAAAATCATCCATACTTTAAGGTTACTTGTGTTGCGGCTAGTAGTAATTCAAAAGGATTAAAATATAGTGAAGCAGTAGATGGAAGATGGAAGATGACAAGTCCAATTCCAGAGAGCGTTAAAGATTTAGTGGTATTAGATGCAAGTCTAGATGCAGAAGAAATAGCTAAAAGTGTTGATTTCGTATTCTGTGCAGTAAATATGAAGAAAGATGAAATTAAGGAATTAGAGTATAAATATGCAAAGTTAGAATGTCCTGTAGTTTCAAACAATTCAGCTCATAGACATACTGAAGATGTTCCAATGATTATTCCTGAAGTTAATCCTGAACATATTGAGATAATTAAATCACAAAGAGAAAGATTAAATACTAAGAGAGGATTTATTGCGGTTAAATCTAATTGCTCACTACAAAGCTATGTACCTCTTTTAGCTCCTTTAAAAGAATATGGTATTGAAGAAGTATTTGTATCTACTTATCAAGCTATATCAGGAGCAGGAAAAACTTTTGATACCTTCCCTGATATTTTAGATAACTGTATTCCTTTTATTAGTGGTGAAGAAGAAAAAAGTGAAATTGAACCACTTAAAATATTTGGACATATTGAAAACAATAAAATTGTAGCTGCTACAGATATAAAATTATCAGCTCAATGTGTAAGAGTTGCGGTAAGTGATGGACATCTTGCGACTGTATTTGTTAAGTTTAAGAACAAACCAACAAAAGAAGAAATTATTAATAAATGGAATAATTTCAACTCAAGCATTGATTCATTAAAGCTTCCAAGTGCTCCAGAAAAGTTTATAACTTACTTTGAAGAAGATAATAGACCACAACCAAAATTAGATAGAAATCTATATAATGGAATGGGAATTTCTGCAGGAAGACTTAGAGAAGATAATATATTTGATTATAAGTTTGTAGGATTATCTCACAATACTATTAGAGGTGCAGCCGGTGGAGCTATATTACTAGCTGAACTATTAGAAGCTAAAGGATATTTTGATTAATTAAATAATAATAAAGGGACCTTATTACAAGATCCCTTTTAATGTTGTTATTTAGTTGTAACAATATTAAGTGTTAATTCAACCATCTTTTCCATTTGATACATATCAGCGTATTCATGAACACCATGTTCATTATATCCACCAGTACCTAGGTTTGGTGTTTTAATTCCCATAAATGTTAAACGACTACCATCAGTACCACCACGTGTAGGTACAACTTTAACATCTAGATTTAAAGCCTTATAAGCTTTAAGTGCTTTATCAACACAAGTCATATCTTTAACAATTTCTTCCTTCATATTTCTATATGAATCAGTAATTGTTAAAGTACAACAATCTTTATATTTATTATTCATAAA
>CAVAIM010000173.1:0-2601 GCA_963588755.1 bacterium
ATAAATAAGCCCTTACCTCTAGTTACATTTTGAAATAATAATTTAAAATCATCAACCTTATTTAAATCAACACCTAAAGTGATATCTACAGAATTAGAAAATCTTAAATTTAGTACATCATATTTTTTAATTTCTTCCTCAAGTAAATTATAATAAGGATAATCAATACTTAATATTATTTTCTGTAATGGCATTATCTCATAAATTGTAGTGTGTTCTAGTGCTTCAATAACTGAATTAGAATAAGCTCTAACTAAACCACCTGCACCAAGTAGTGTACCACCAAAATATCTAGTAGTTACTGCTAAAATATTAGTTAAATTATTTTTCTCTAATACATTTAACATAGGAAATCCTGCAGTCTTAGCTGGCTCTCCGTCATCACTTGCTTTCTTCAAAGATTGATCACTACCAATAATATATGCATAACAATTATGTGTTGCATCGAAATATTTCTTTCTAATGAGTGCTAATTCTCTATTTACATCACTTAAGTTTTTAACAGGAATTAAAGTAGTAATAAAACGAGATTTTAAAACTTCAATCTCATATTCAGATTGTTTTTCTATTGTAAACATGTGTATCACCTAAAAGTATTATATCAAAACATGTATCAAGTTGAAAGTTGATTAAAAGACTTAAGTATAATATAATAAGTTGATATTTTATTAAGGGTGAATTATTATGAAACGTATAGTTGCTACTACATCTACAAGTTGTTTAGATTATTATCCACATAATTTAGATATAAGAACAATTAGAATAAAGATTGATATGGGTGACCATGTATTAAAAGATGATGGTACTGAGATTACAGCAGATGAGTTCTATAAACAAATGGAAGCTAATAAGAATTTAGTGCCTAGAACTAGTCAACCTAGCTTAGGTTCTTTAATTGAGTTCTTTGAAGGCCTTGCTAGTGAAGGATTTGAAGAAGTAATCGTTACAACTATATCAAGTAAACTATCTGGTACATATAACGCTATATGCCAAGTAAGTGAAATACTTGAAGATACAATAAAGATAATACCTTTTGATACTAAAACTGTATGTTTTAATGAAGGATACTTTGCGCTAACTGCTGCACAAATGATTGAGTCTAACCGTACAACAGAAGATATTATTGCGCGCCTTGAATACTTAAGAAAGAATGTAAGAATATTCTTTGCAGTTGATAGTCTTGAATGTTTAGTTAAAAACGGAAGACTTACGAATGCTCAAGGATTCTTAGGTAAAATATTAAAGATTAAACCATTACTTGAAGTAAAAGAAGATGGTACAATTGAAGCTGTTGAAAATATGCGTACAACAAAGAAAGCTTTAGAACGCTTAGGTACATATTTAACTGAATATGTTAAAGGACATGATTACTATGCATATATTGTATATACAGGACAAGATTTAAAAGAATATTTCATTGATGTACTTAATAATAAGTTTAATTTAACAAATCTAGATGAACGTCCTTGCTCACCAGTTGTAGGTTGTCATGTAGGACCTAATGCAATAGGTCTTGGAGTATTCTTAAAAGATTAATAAGGAGGATATATGGATCAATATTTAGCTGCCGCATTAAAGTTAATAAATGTTATTAAATCAAATGGCTTTGAGGCTTATATTGTAGGTGGCTATGTTAGAGACTATATTCTTAAAAATAATCCATCAGATATAGATATTACTACTAGTGCTTTGCCAGAAGACATTATGTCTATGTTTGATAAGGTATTTCCTACAGGTATAGACTTTGAAGGTGTTACAGTAAAGTATGAATCTTATCTATTTGAGGTTACTACTTATAGAAAAGATGTATCATATTATGATCATAGACATCCTAAGGTGGCGTATGCCTCAAGCTTATCAGAAGATTTATCAAGAAGAGACTTTACAATAAACGCTATGTGTTTAGATTCTAATATGCAAGTTATTGATATGTATAATGGTATTAATGATATCAATAATAAGATAATAAGAACAGTAGGAGATCCTAATACTAGATTCTATGAAGATGCTTTAAGAATGCTTAGGGCTTTCTATTTTGCATCTAAACTTGATTTTGAAATAGAATCTAATACTTTGAGTGCTATTGATAATAATGCATTATATCTAGATAGTATATCAGGGGAGAGAATATATGCTGAACTTAAGAAGATGTTTAATTCTAAACATACTTTAAAAGGATTAGGATATTTAGCTAAATCTAAATTAGTAGACTATCTACCTAGTTTAAAGAGTGCTACTATAATGCTTGATAAGAAGAGTGAGATAGTTAGCTTTGTTGAATACCTTGCATTAGGATTCTATTTAGAAGGTATAAGTAAGAGATATAAATTATCTCGTGAAGAAACTAAGAGTATAAAAGCTATAATAACTCTTATAGATAGTGAATTTGATAATTATACTTTATTTAATTATGAATATAATGATTTAGTATGTGCTAATAATTTAAACCGTATATTAAATCTTGATTATTTGTCTGATTTTGATAAAGTATATAATAGTTTACCAATAAAGAATAAAAAGGAATTAAACTTAGAGAGTACTGAATTAATTAAATTAGGCTTTAAAGGTAAAGATATTGGTCAAATGCTTGATAAGTTATAT
>CAVAIM010000174.1:0-2587 GCA_963588755.1 bacterium
AATGTAGGGTTAATGGTTTGTTCAAAATCACCAAACATATGAATTACACCGTGCTCTCTCTCATTATAGTTAAGTCTAATTAACGCATGTATTTCACGTTCAGTCATATCTTGAAATTCATCTACAATAATATTTTTGTAAATACCACTTTCTACAATACTCTCTATATTAGTACATACTAAATAAGCTAAATCATTATCACATAGTAGATTATTATCTTCTATATAACTTTCAAATGATACAAATGTATCATATAAAACTTTCATCTCGCTATCAAAGTCTTCTTGAGTCTCTCCTCTGTATCCTTCTAGAAGTGAAGCTTCTCTTTTAAATAATAAATAATTATCTAGTTTTTGCTTAGCCTCATTTACTGGGTTTGCGAAATCATAATACTTTAAGAAAGCATTATATAGGTTAGCCTCATCTGAAATACTACCTAATTGTTTAAATGAATTAGTTAACTTTTTAGTACTTACTTTATACCAAGCACTAAATGATTCTTCTGATGGTTCTTCTGTACTTTCAACATAATCATCTAAAAGTGAAATTAATAACTTAGTCTTTTGGAAACCTAGACTATATAAACTATCTAAGTATTCTAAAGTCTCATTCTCACTTACTTTATTAATAACCTTACCCTTAAATATACCTCTAAAGAATTGATAAGTATAATTAATACCTTTCTTATCTATTATTCTATTTAATTGTTCTAAAGTTTGTTTAGATAAGCCTAAAGCGCCATAATTAATCCACTTAGAGTATTTCTCTAAGTTAACTATATTATTAATTAGTGCGTCCTCTTCCGTTACCTTTTTACCCTTAGTATAAGATGTTCCAACTAGATTGTATCCAGGAATATCTATATTAGCTTTAGCTAGTACTCTTTCAAAGAAAGAATTAACCGTAAATACATTCTTATTAGTTTTAATATGCATATCAGATAAAATGATATCTAATTCATCATTTACGTATTTAGCAAGTCTTTCTGAATACGTAATAAACGAAATCTCTTTTACATCAGATTTATCAAGATTAATATTATTAATATAAGAATACATCGCTACATCAGTCTTACCTGTACCTGCAGCACCTAATACTACATTGTATCCTAACTCATGAGCTATCTCATCTTGAGTTTGATTTAGTACATACTCTCTCTTCCACTCATGACACTCATCAATTAGCTTCTTAATATCTTTAAAATCAGGTAATTCATTATATTTAGTAATATATAATACTTTATATTCTATACTTGAAAATAATCTCTTAGATTGAATAAAGTATAGAGAATACATATCTTTTACATTATAAGAATATAATGATTGATAGTATTTTGATTCATCTTTAATTTCATTAGATTTATTAAAATAATCTTCAAGTACATTATCTTCACTAGTCTTTAAGAATTCTATAAATCTAGTAATACTTTTAAATACATTTCTATTAAACTCTTTATTAAATGTATTAACTAGAAGTGGATCATCTTCAATTCCTTCTTCAATATGAGATTCTCTAAGTCTTAAATTATCATAAACTTCTTTATATAAATATATCTTTCTATTTTTCATATAATCCTCTTTTTAATATTTACTATATTTTACCTTATATTTAACTTTTCTTCTAGAAGTATTAATCTAATACAATGATAGTTGCAATATTTTCTTATATATCAAACAAAAAAGCCTTTCATTACTATAAATGTATAAACGAATCTATAGTAGAAAGGTCTTTTAATGTTTATAAAATTAATTATTTAATAACTTTCCAATAACCAGTTTTATTGGTTCCAATTCTTTCAATGAAACCTTTATCAACAAGTTGATTAAACACTCTTGAAACTGTTCTTCTTGATATTCCTAATTCTTCTACGATAATGTCATAATTAATATTAGGATTATTTATTAGTTCTAATAAAATTCTTTTTTCATTATTACTTAATTCATGTGACTCTTCTTTTTCAACATCGATGTTAGCGTTAATAGATTTTAAGACTTTTTCATTGAATGGAATTATAACGTTAATATATGTATCATGAATATCAAAAGCTTCTTTACCATATTTTTCTAATATTTTAGGGATTCCATGACCAGTATGTTCTACAATACCTAATTTTAAAAAGATTCTCATTAAAACCGAATTTCTTGGATGGCTAACCCCATTAAAGAAATCTATTTGAGATATTTCTTTTGGTATTCCACCATGTGATGTAATTTCAAGTCTATCATTGTAAAACGATACAAGTGGCTCTGATATTGTCCAATCATTATGTACAAAAGCGTTCACTAACGCTTCATTTACGCAATCCATATCATATAGATATTCATCAATACGAGGACGAGTTGTTGTATCTGTAATACAGATATTTTCCGCAATTAGTCTATCTTTTAATCTTTGTAATCCAAGTAAAATACTTTGATCACCATAATCACTTCTTTGTGATATTGAAGCTTTATTATTACCTTTAAATTTTACAAAGATAATAGGAATCATATTTTTATCGGCTAAAATTTCGGCCATCAAATTGTATTCATTACTAGTAGTTAGTAAACTGAAGTTTTTTTCAAATGTATTTTCATTTATATGATAT
>CAVAIM010000175.1:0-2570 GCA_963588755.1 bacterium
GGTGATATTATGAAAAAATTTGATTATACTTTTTTAGAAAAGGAAAATATACCCGGTAATTTAATTAATTTGTTAATGGGTATATATACTTTAAAAACATGTGATGATAATAGAAAAATAAATAACATAAATGTTTATACTGAATTAGAAAAAGTAGCCATTGTACAATCTGTAAAATGTTCAAACGCTATTGAAGGTATTATGACAACTGATCAAAGAATAAATGAAATAGTAAATCGCAGTAGTGCCCCACTAAATCATAACGAAGAAGAAATTGCAGGTTATAGAGATGCACTAAACTTAATACATAAAAATTATCAAAATTTATCTTTTAATGAAAACACTATTTTGGCTCTTCATGAGAAAATGCTTCAAATATCTAAACCAAATGTAGCAGGAAAATATAAAGAACAAGATAATGTTATAATGGAGGTTAAAAGCGATGGCACAAGGTCTGTAAGATTTTCTCCGATAAAAGCTTCTGAGACTAAACAAGCAATGGAACAATTAATTTTAGCTTATATTGATGCAAGAGATAATTCAAACGTAAATCAATTACTATTGATTCCCTGTGTAATCTTAGATTTTTTGTGCATACATCCTTTTTCTGATGGAAATGGAAGAATGTCTAGATTATTAACCTTATTACTTTTATATAAATCAGGATTTGATTCAGGAAAATATATTTCATTTGAGGAACAAATTAATAATACTAAAGGGTATTATTATGAAGCTTTGAAAAAATCTTCAGTTGATTGGCACAATGGTAAAAATAATTATTTTTATTTTGTTGAAAACTTCTTAATTACTTTATTTAGTTGCTATAAAGAACTTGATAAGAGATTTGCTACTATTAATAGTAAGAAGGTAAATAAAACTTCAAGAATAGAAGCTACTGTATTGAACAGTTTGGTTCCTATTTCAAAAAAAGAAATAAGCAATATATTACCGGATGTATCTATTACAACTATTGAATCTGTTTTATCGAAATTGTTAAAAGAGAATAAAATTGTAAAGATAGGTGTTGGTAGAGATACAAGATATATAAGAAACGAATAGATGCAAAGAGATTTAATGTTGGAAAAGTGGGCAAAAAAGGCTTAAATCATATTGGAAAAGTGGGCAAAAAAGGCTTAAATCATATTGGAAAAACTGGCAAAATTAATAGTTCATTGATTAAATTGGCTAAAATTCAATTATAGTTTTTAATTTTAAATCTTTTACATATATAAAAAAAGCGAGACTTGAAATCTCGCTATTTTAATTTATGCTTTGTTTTCGCTACCTAATACATTTTGTACTTTGTGTTTTACAATATCATGTACAGCTTGTCTAGCATCAGTTAAATATTGACGTGGATCGAAATGATCAGGATGTTCAACTAAGTGCTTTCTAACCATAGCAGTGCAAGCTAGACGAACGTCTGAGTCAATATTAATCTTGCATACAGCCATCTTACTAGCTTTTGCAAGTAAATCTTCAGGTACACCGATTGCATCTGGCATAGAACCACCATATTGGTTTACCATATCAACATATTCCTTCATAACACTAGAAGCACCATGTAATACGATAGGGAATCCTGGAAGACGTTTAGAAACTTCTTCAAGAATATCAAAACGTAATTGAGGTTTAGTACCTGGTTTGAATTTGTAAGCACCATGTGATGTACCAATTGCAATTGCAAGAGAATCAACACCAGTACGCTTTACAAAGTCTTCAACTAAATTAGGATCAGTATATGAATGACTTTCGGCTACAACATCTTCCTCAACACCAGCAAGAACACCTAGTTCACCTTCAACTGTGATGTAGTGAGGATTTGATGGGTGAGCATTAATATCGTGAGCATACTCGCAAACTTTCTTAGTTAAAGCTACGTTTTCTTCATAGCTTAAGCTAGAACCATCAATCATAACAGATGAGAATCCTTGATCGATACAATCCTTACAAGTTTCAAAAGTATCACCATGGTCTAAGTGAAGAGCAATAGGGATATTTGAATCAATACATGCAGCTTCAACCATTTTCTTTAAATAGATAGGCTTTGCATACTTTCTTGCTCCTCTTGATACTTGAAGAATTACAGGTGAATGTAATTCATTACATGCATCAACAATTCCTTGAATTTGTTCCATATTGTTAATGTTAAAAGCACCGATTGCATAATGTCCATCATATGCTTTCTTAAACATTTCAATAGTATTTACTAATGGCATAATAACACACTCCTTAAAAAGATAGTTTTATTATATTCTAAAAAGAACTATATTTCAAATATTATTAATTACAACTAACAATTTTAAGTAAAGGAAGTTCTTGCGTTTTTACATATTCTTAGTTACTTTAGAGTGACCAAAGTTGATACAAAATAATATAAACATAAACACAGATAGATGAATTTTATGACAGTTTCTAAATTAAGAAAAATCAACATTTATGATGCAGTTTATGGTAAAATAATAGAGTCACCATTAGGTGAATAAATTTTTAAGAAGCGAGGGCAATGTGAATTATTTTAGTTTGGAGGAAACGAAGAACTAAAGCATCGGAGGTTTATGGTGGAATAC
>CAVAIM010000176.1:0-2570 GCA_963588755.1 bacterium
GACATAATATAGTCATGAATGTTTGCACTCTTACAAGCCTCAATAACCTCGTCCATAGTCGCATCACTCTTACCATACATAACGTTTTCTAAGAGAGTACCATTAAATAAGAATACATCTTGTTGTACAATACCTATATTTTTTCTCAAGGAATCAAATGTCATTTTATTAGTATCAATATTATCAATCGAGATAATCCCTTTAGATGGTTTATAGAAATTAGGTATTAAATGACAAATTGTAGTCTTTCCTCCACCTGAAGGTCCGACTAGAGCTACAGTCTTACCACTTTCTATTTCAAAAGAAATATCCTTTAATACATCCTTAGTAGTTTCATAATCAAAAGATACATGATCAAACTTAATGTTACCTTCTAGTTTTTCTACCTTAATCGCATTAGGATCTTCTTCCTCTTCTTTTTCATCAAGTATTTCTAAGAATCTCTTAAAACCAGTAACACCATTTTGATATTGTTCAGCAAAATTAATTAAAGTAGTAAGTGGAGTAATAAATATAGAAACAGATACTACAAAGGTTACATACTCAGATACAGTAAAATTAGTACTATCTAAGATACAAAGTAAGCCACCTACTACAAGTAATACTACATTAAATAAATCAGTAATAAATTGAGTAGAAGATTGGAACTTACCCATTGCATTATACGCAACACTTCTATGCTTAACAAAGTTCTTATTACCAACCTCAAACTTTTCAAGTTCAATATCACTATTAGTAAAAGCCTTGGTTACTCTAATACCAGTAATTGATGATTCAAGTGAGGCATTAATTTCCGCAACAGACTTTCTTGTATTAGTGAATGCCTCATTCATTTTCTTCCTCATTACTAAAGTAACAATAACAAGTAGAGGAACACAGATTAATAATATAAGTGCAAATCTCCATTCAATATATAATAGATATGCAAAAGATAGAATTAGAGTAATACCACAAATAAAGAAGTTCTCAGGTCCATGATGTGCAAGTTCTGAAACTTCCATTAAATCATTAGTCATTCTACTCATAATCTTACCAGTTTCATTCTCATCATAGTAAGAGAAAGGCAAGCGTTCAAGTTTCTTAAACATATCACGTCTCATATCAGCCTGCATCTTAACACCAATTACATGACCGTAAAATTGAACAAAGTAACGTAAGAACATACGTATGATATAACAAACAAGCAAACAAATACCAAGTATTATGATAAACTTAATTTTATCATTTTCTAACATAGTTTCACTAGGAACTATTTCTCTTAATATCTTATTAGTTAAGACTGGGTAAGTCATACCAATAATAGATATTAAAAGAGAAGCTAACATATCTAGAGAAAACATAAATTTATATGGTTTATAATAGGAAATAAATCTTTTAAGCATATAGGCCTCCCTTAAAAAAATTTGATTAATTATAAGATATATTATTAATAATCTCAATCTTTATGCATAACTATAAGAAAAAGGCTAGTTTTATTATTTCTAGCCTTACTAAATTAATTATGTTTATAGAATTTAGTTTTATCTAATACTCCAATAGTATCAGTAAACTCTCCTTCTTTAGTATTATCTAATACTTCACCTAATACTCTAAGTTTAGAATCTAGGGTATCAATATACCATAATACTTCAGCCTCAGCTGTTTGAGGCTTCTTACAAGCTCCAAATTGAGGAAGACCATGATGAGATAAAACCATATGTTCTAAGATTAGAGTTTCTTCTCTATCCTCATAACCTAATTCTTTAGCTACATCATTAATAAATATAGAACCCATTACAAGGTGTCCTAGTAATTGTCCCTTTAAAGTATATTCAGTATTTTCTACACCACTGAATTCAAGCGTCTTACCTAAATCATGTAAAATAATACCACTATATAAATAATCCTTAGATAGATAAGAATAATTTTCTATGAATCCATCCGCAAGTCTTAACATACCTAAAGTATGATATGCAAGACCTCCTACATAATTATGATGCATTCTTGTAGCCGCAGGATAGATAAAGAATTTATTATGATGTACTTCTACTAATCTTTTAGTAATATCATATAATACTTTATTTTCTATCTTAGAAATATATTCATTTATACTATTTTCTAATTCTTTAAGTTCTACAGGATTACTAGAATCAAATTGTCTATATACCTTATCTACTAAAGTAATATCATCCATTTCTGATACACTTCTTAAATTAACAACATACGCAACTAATCTTTCTGAATTAGTATTTTGAGCTATTTCAAATTCATAAATATAACCTTGTTTCAAATCATAAAACTTTTCAGTTTTAAGATTCATTATAGTCTTATCAGAAAGTTCAACAGTAATATTATATATACTATCACTAGTGTTAACACCTCTAACACGTGCATATATTGTCTTCTTCTTGATTTCCATTATTTAACCTCCTTCATTACAATATAAAGTAATTCTTCTTTATTATTATTAACTTTATTATCTAATACTAATCTATATAACTTATCAAGCATTTGACCAATATCTTTACCTTTAAAGCCTAATTTAATAAGTTCAGTACTCTCTAAGTTTAATTCTTTTTTATTCTTTATTG
>CAVAIM010000177.1:0-2558 GCA_963588755.1 bacterium
GAATAAATATTATTATCTAAATAGATAGTATCTAAATCATATTTAAATAAGTTATCAAGTGAATTAGTACCTAAATCAACACCTGAATTCTTTAAGATATCTAGTACCTTATTAGATACCATTTCTCCTTCTATTTGAAATGATATTAAACTAGAACTTACCTTATAAAAGTTAAATAGATTACTTAAGAAAGGAATAAAGGTTTCTTCTTTTAGTGTAGTTCCATTAATCTTAATAAATATATTTAAGAAATATCCACACTTTTGATAATAAGCCTTAAGATCAGTTACAATATGTTCTAACATATATTTATCAACTACATATTCCATTTTTCTCACTCTTACTACATTCTTAAAACAAGACTCATCAATTATTACACTATCAAGTGATAAATTATAAGAGTATCCTAATATCATATTCTTCTCTATATCATATACAGGAGTATAGATACTAGTTAATTTATTATTATCTAGAGCTTCACTAAGCTCTATTTCATAATAGAAGTCATTAAAATACTTCTTTTCATATAAATCATTAGAATATAGTATAACTGGCTCGTCTTCGTATTGTGCGTCCATCAGCGCTTCAGTTGCAAAGTCAATCACATCTTTTAAACCTACTAATTTAGTGCTTTTTAAAGGTTTGAAAGCTCCTGCATTAAACTTTAGGCTAACACGTTTATTAATCTTATTAATCTTATCAGATAATAATTTCAATAATAATTTCATAGTCTTTAAGATTTTTCTTTTATCAATATAATTTAATACTAATATAAACTTAATAGATTCTAAGTGATAAACTGAATAATCAAACTCCTTACTATAATCTATCAATAACCTCGATAAAGCTATAACGATATCTTCAGAAAACTCAAATCCATAAAGCTTAGTATATGTATCAAAGTTAGACGCATCAATCATTACTAGTGTTTTATCTCTATCTTTAAATAAAGTTTCATAATCTCTAACTAATTTCTTATAACTATAAACGTTAATAAAATTAGAATTATTAGCTGTATCAATAAGTTTTTTATCATTAATGTTCTTTAGAGTAATGTCCTCAAAGTATGAATATATAGTATTATCTTGACTTAAATATAAATTATCTAATATTAATCTATCATCATATAAATGATACTCTATAGTAGTTCTGTACATATTTTCTTCAAGGAGTGAATTAATAGCCCCTTTTACTATATGTCTATCAGATTCTTTAATTAAATTATAGAAATCATTTAATTCTATTTCTTTAGAATTTATATTATATATATTTACTGCCTTATTACTTAATATAATATTATCTAGTGTAATATATTTAAATCCAAGATTAATCTTATCCTCTAATGTATTAACTAAATTCTTAGATTCTAATTCGCTCTTAACATAACACTTATAAGAATAAATAATATTAATAATACTTGAAATTAATTTATAATATTCAAAATTATCATCAATTATATCGTCTTTGAAAAAATAGGCAATACTACCAATACTCTTTAAATTATAGCTAATAGGAAAGCTTATAGCACTCTTATACTCCGATACTTCATGAGTTATTATAGATTCATTAAAATAGGTACTTTCTAAATTATGAATTACTATTTCTTTTCCTAATTCATAAGTTCTATAATTAATAGTTTTATAATAATTCTCTAAATTAGTCTTATCATATACTCTCTTATTCTTATAATGATAACTAGTATCATTTGATATAAATACAAAAGCTTCACTAAAATCATAAGCCTTAGAGAATTCTATTAATAAAAGTCTTAGTATTTCTCTAAATTCTAAATAAGGATCTATATTGAACGCATAATTTACTATTTCATTTAATTTTTTATATTCTTTTGATACTACTAACTTATCTTTATCAGAAGATGCAAACTTAAATTCCTTTAATTCGTTATCATCTTTAATTATTTAAATTCCTTAAACTTAGATTTAGTCTTCTTTTCTTTCTTAGGCGCACTTTCAATATTAATTTGAGTTAATATTTCTTTAATATAATTAATAGAATATTGGTTAGCTAAATTAGTATATAATTCTTGTGTAGTAGTATAATACTCATAAGCTTCTTCTTTATAGTTTTCTATATTTGATTTAACAAATGGTTCATAACTTGCGTCTAGGATTGATGCTTTACGCAAATTATTTGTTTTAAGTAATATTTTAATATTTATTGTATAAAATATAATCTTACATTGATGAGAAAAACTATCAAGATTAGTTTTATCAATAAGCTCTAAAGATTTGTTAAATAGCGATTTAGAAAAATATAACTTTAATCTCTTAACACTAATTTCTTCTAGTAAATCTAGAGTATTATTACTAACATAATAATCTTCTAGATATGTAAAATATTTATTAAATATTTCTATATTTCCTTCATTATATGCATAATCAAGTAATATCTTTGTAATATATACTCTAGTATTAGAATCTATATCATCATTAATTATCTCTAAAATATATTTTTTTGCATTATCTAAATCACTACGTTTAACAGAATATTTAATTAAATCTAGAGTATGTTTATATGAATCAATAGGAGCTAATATG
>CAVAIM010000178.1:0-598 GCA_963588755.1 bacterium
AGATGTTACTTCATACTTTCTTGATAATTATACTATAGATGATAAAAATCATACAATATTGTTATTTGAACCAGTAGAAAAATACGAATCTAATGATGAAAGTTATGAAGAGTTTGATAAGGTGGTAAGTGAAGTTGTATATGATA
Source organism: bacterium (assembly GCA_963588755.1). Lineage (GTDB taxonomy): Bacteria > Bacillota_I > Bacilli_A > Acholeplasmatales > Anaeroplasmataceae > JAEELC01. The sequence continues at coordinate 147 of CAVAIM010000178.1, forward strand.
TAAAGAAAAGAAATAGTGGATTACTTCCTAAGATTAATTTAATAGGACACTCAAGAGGTGGTTTAATTAATTTACTATACGCACTAGATCATCCTAGGATGGTCAATCAAATGTTTTCAATGGGGACACCATACTTAGGATCAAGTACCGCTAAGATTGATGTTGAATTAAATGATTGTAATATAGGTTCGTTTGGTGAGAATAAGGATGGAGAAAAAGATATAGTTAATGAAGAATTATATACATCTTATAAAGATAGATGGAATAACAATATTGAACTATATAAAAATATAAATGTATATGCACTTGCAGGGGAATCATCATATAATTTATTATCAAAGATTATTAAAAGCGATGAGACAATAGATTATGTTAGTAAAGAAATAAAAGAAAATAAAAATTTATGTAAGGCTATCTCTTATATGGGAGCAGGAATATTAGATGTATTAAGC
>CAVAIM010000178.1:608-2541 GCA_963588755.1 bacterium
TATTTAAGTGAAGAAATTGATATTAATAAAGATTTATGCAGGGTATTATCTAATACCATTTCTAATAAATTAGACCAAATGTCAAGTCTTAGTATACTTAATCATTTTACAATAGATGATGGTTGGTCTGCGTTTGATAAAAGTATAGTACTTTTATTAAAAAATAATGATTCAAAATATGCGGAACTAATATCATCTTTTCTATATACCTTTATAAATGAAACAAAATATAAAGATATTAAGAAAAGATTAGTATGGAATAATGATGGACTAGTAGATACAACATCACAACTAGGTAAAGGTTTTAGTGGTTTTAATGAATACACAAAAATATTTACACCATATAACTCGGACTTAAATAATAAAGCCTCAAGCACAGACCCTTCAGTTGTTCATAATCTAGAGGTAAGAGATAAAAGTTTTATAAATTATATATGTAAAAGAATTCTAATGGATTCTTTTGATGAAAATGCTCTATATAAGGAAGATATCTTATATTTAACATACGATATTGATGATAATACTATAGGAATATCATCATATCTAGGTGATGAAGATTATGTAAATATTCCTACAACGATTAATAATAAAACAGTAACTGAAATTGGTTATGGCGCATTTATGTCTAATGATTGTTTAAAAAGACTAAGTGTAGGAAGTACAGTAAAGAAAATAAGTGATTATAGTTTTGCAGGATGTGAGTATCTAGAGAATGTTGATATATTAAGTACTAACATTAATATTCCATACGACACAATGTTTAGTGGTTGTGAATCATTAAAAAATATAAATATTGATTCAATTAATTATAAATCAGATGATGGTGTGTTGTATAATAAAGATAAAACAACGCTTTATCTTTATCCTCAAGGTAGAAATAACATAAGTTTTTCAACACCATCAAGCGTAACTCAAATTTCTTCAAAAGCTTTTATGAATACCAATCTAGAAGAAGTTAATTTAAATAACACAAAATATATAGAATCTGAATCTTTTATTGATTCTATTAAATTGCAGAGTGTTACATCACCTAATGCTATAATAGTAGGAGAGGATGCGTTTAAAAACACTAAATGGTTAAATGATTTAAAAGAGAATAATAAGATTATAATATTAGGAAAATCATTAATATATTATCCTACAAGTGATGAAGTTATTATTGATTATGATGACTTAAGTAATATATGCCATATATCTGCAGGCGCATTTAGTGATATTAAAAGCTTAAGAATATATATTCCCTCAAATGTGGAATATATAAGTGATGGTGCTTTTATGGATATAAGTGAATTAAATATTTATGTAAGTCGTAGGTATAATAATATCTTAGATACATATAGTGATATAGACACATTAAATTTTAATTGCGCAAGAGAATTAGAAGATTATTATAGTAATGAATTAAATATTACTAGTGTGTTTGATGGAATAGATGTAGATGGGGCATATCAGACAAAATTATTAAATGAATGTATTAAAGATAATAGTGCGGATTTATATATAGATGGTATAAATTATAGTGTAAATGATAATAAAACATTATATAATGTATATGAAGATATGGTGATAAGTATTGATACAATACATTACAAAGATAAGAATACAGGTTTCTATACATATTATTTAGTAGGACTATATTATGATAGTGATTATAAAAACAAATATGAATCTAATGAAATAAGCTTTAATGCGGCCTGTCAAATGTGGACTAAATGGGAATATTACAAATACTTTGTAGAATATGATTTTAATAGTGGAGTTTCTTGTAAAAATAATCAAAAAGAAATAGAAACTTATAATTATAATACCGCTATAGATCTTTTAAATGGTAAAAAGAATTATTGTGATGGCGTATTAAGTTGGATTTCGAGTGATGGTAAAGAGTTTAGAATTGATAATAAATGTTATATGGCATATTTTATAAATAGTGGAC
>CAVAIM010000179.1:0-2516 GCA_963588755.1 bacterium
GCTGCAGATACATTATGAGCTCCGTCAATTATGACAAGTGGTTTTTCTGATATTACCTCAAGTCTACCTGGCCAAAAGATATTTTTAAGTGCTTTATTGATCTCAATATCAGTAATAGTGCTATCTATAAATTTAGATACCTTAATCGCAAGCGCAGCATTATAGGCTTCAAATTTACCAAGTAAATTAGTTTGATATAAAGCATTATCAAGACTAAATTTAGTGTGAGTTAGTGTTGTATCTAACTCATTTTCATCTAGATCAATAAATTCAACACTAGCGCCTACATTATCTACATAGTGAGTAAATAAAGGTCTTAAATCATTAGGTACATTTGCAAATAAGTGATTACCTTCTTTAACAATACCAAGTTTGTTAGTCGCAATCTCTTCTAGCGTATTACCTAATACATTCATGTGATCATATCCAATAGATGTAATAACAGATGCATCTGCGTTTATAACATTTGTTGCGTCAAGCTTACCACCAAGACCACATTCTATTACTGCAATATCTACTTTCTTCATCTTAAAGTAGATAAATCCAATTAAAGTTACAACTTCAAAGAATGGTACAATATCATTTTCGTGTTCATTATATTCTTCAATTATAGGATATAGATAATTAACTATATCAAGTAAATCAGAATCACTGATTTCAGTCCCATTTACTTCAATTCTCTCATTAAATTTAAGGATATAAGGAGATACAAAACGTCCTACATTATATCCTTTAGCGTGAAGAATTGATGTAATTATCTCACAAGTTGCACCCTTACCATTAGTTCCTGCAATATGAATCTTCTTATATGATTGTTGTGGATTGCCTAAAATATTAAGCAAATTCTTAATCCTTGATAAATCTTTTCTTTTTTCTTTTCTCTTAATATGTTCTATCCAATCAATAGCTTCTAATACATCATTAAACATAATAATTACCTATTTTGACTTGATATTTTGTTTCTTTAAGAAATCTTCTAATTCGGTATAGTCAATTATGACCATATCATCTTTATTATCGTTATAGATGAACTTTGCAAAATGTTCAGTCTCATAATATAACTTTTGTTTAGCACTAGGGTATAATACTAAAACCTTACAAAATCTATCCTTTCCATTTAAAGTTGGTTTAAATTCAATAAATTTTTGAATATCAATAGGATTTTTTAAAGGGTCTGTCGTGGTATCAGTTAAGAAATATTCACTATCATTTGTAACTTGTAAATATTTATCTTTAGTATCTTTTAAAATTTTAAAGTAAAAAATATCATAGTTACGTTCTACATAAATATTGTAATAATCATTATATTTAATATACATTAAATTTATATTAGCTAATGATTTTTTAACTGTTTCATAACAAGTATTTTCAATTTTATATTTATATTTCTTATAAATAAAATAAATTATAAAACCAATAATACTTAAGAAAATAATAGTAGGTAATATAATAAATATTAAAATTGATTTAATTGTCATATTACCTCATATCCTTTCTATTTTGAGTTATTTAAAACTCCTTCATTGATAATGTTTTCAACATATTCACCTAGTAATTTAGTATTTACTTCTTTTGAAACTGATTCATCAATGAATTTTTCTTTGTATTCTAAAGCCTTTATAGGCTTATGGAATATTACCTTAACATGTGTCTTCTTCTTAAACGCATTAGTAGTAAGCTTAGATGTACCTATAATAGATACAGGAAGTATTGTAGCTTCTGGCTTAGTTGCAAGCTTTAATGCACCAGGTCTTAATGCTACACAAGTTTCAACATCTCTTGTCTTTACTCCACCTTCCGGGAAGATAAAGAAATTAAGTCCACCTTTAACATACTTAATAGCTTTTAACATAGACTTAACAGCTGCCATATCATTTTCTCTATCTACATATTGTATATATAGACATTTACAAATTTGTTTTAAGAATGGCATATTTTCTACTTCTTTTTTCGCAATACCAGAAATTGGTCTATCAAGTGCGTCATACAACACTGTTACATCTAGCATTGATTTATGATTTGCATAAATTACAAATGTTTCGTCAGGAATGTTTTCTCTTCCCTCAACTTTAACATCGATACGCGCAAGTATATTTGCAAATTTAACAAATGGTCTAACTACATTCTTTAAAAATTTACTTCCGGGTTTAAGATGAGGGAATACTAAATAGAACATTACTGTTAAATATAAAATAATTAATATTAATGTTGTAAGTAGTCCTAGTATTACCCAAAGAATTAAAAAATATAGTGATAATCCATTTAAGTTATAGGCTATAAAGTTATATAAATAAGTGAATAATGCAGTTAGTATAACAATAATAGATATTATTAACATGATTTATTCACTCTTTCATATATAGTGTATTTTACTTGTTCTGTTTCTTTTAAAGAGATTAATTTGAATGTAGTTGTATCAATAGGCTTCATATAAGTATCTCCTTCATGAACACCTTTAATATATGATACATATAATTGATCACAATATGGATAGAATGCTTCATATACTTTTCTTC
>CAVAIM010000180.1:0-2513 GCA_963588755.1 bacterium
CCATTAATGGACAATTAAAACATTATCGTGATAGTTCGGGTCAAGAAATTGATGCGATTATCGAATGCAAGAATGGCGAATATTGTGCAATTGAAATTAAAATATATAGTGAAAGAAATATTAAGGAAGGAATTAGTTCTTTAAATAAATTTTTAAACAAAATGATTAAAAGTAACAATAAACTTCCTAAATTCAGAATGATATTAACTAGCCATGGTAATTGTTATAAGACAGAAGATGACATTTACATTGTACCAATCACAGTATTAAAGAATTAAAATATAGATATTTGATATTATATTTACAATTAAATTACATGGTTAAATTTTTAACGTTTGTAAAATTATATATTTTTTTGTATAATATATAGTGCTAAATTAGTTGGAGGTTTATATGACAAATGAAGAAAAACTAGAAATTCTTAGACGCCAAAGTCAAATTAGAAATTTCTCAATTATTGCCCATATTGACCATGGAAAATCTACACTTGCAGATAGAATACTTGAAATATGTAATTCTGTATCTAAAAGAGAAATGAAAGATCAAATTCTTGATTCAATGGAACTTGAAAGAGAAAGAGGAATTACAATTAAGCTTAATGCTGTATGCTTAAATTATAAAGCTAAAGATGGTAATGAATATATTTTTAATTTAATTGATACTCCAGGTCATGTTGACTTTACTTATGAAGTATCTCGTTCACTTGCAGCTTGTGAGGGCGCAATCTTAGTAGTAGATGCAACTCAAGGAATTCAAGCTCAAACTTTAGCTAATGTTTATCTTGCACTTGATAATAATCTAATGGTTTTACCATATATTAATAAAATTGATTTACAATCAGCTCGTCCTGAAGAGGCTAAAGAAGAGATTGAAAATGTAATCGGTCTTCCTTGTGATGATTGTGTTATGGGTTCAGCTAAGACTGGTCTTGGAGTAGATGAAATACTAGAACAAATAGTTTCATTTGTTCCTGCACCATCAGGTGATCCATTTGCACCATTAAAGTGTTTAATCTTTGATAGTGCTTATGATCCATTTAGAGGTGTTGTTCTATTATTTAGAGTAGTAGATGGTATGATTAAGGTCGGAGATACAATCCACCTTATGGCTTCAAAGTGTGATTATCAAGTAGTAGAACTTGGTGTTAGAACACCTAAAGAAGTTCAAAGAGATTACCTTGTAGCTGGGGAGGTTGGATATTTAACTGCCTCAATTAAAAATATTGATACAGTTAGAGTTGGTGATACAATCACATTAAAGGATAATCCTGCAACATACCCTCTTGAAGGTTATAAGAAGATGAACCCAATGGTTTATTGTGGTATGTATCCTATTGATTCTAAAAAATATCCTGAACTTAAAGATGCACTTGAAAAGTTAAAACTTGAAGATGCTTCTTTAGTATTTGAGGCTGAAAGCTCTCAAGCTCTAGGTTTTGGTTTTAGAATTGGATTCTTAGGTCTACTTCATATGGATATCATTGAAGAAAGAATTATAAGAGAATTTGGAATTGATGTTATCGCAACAGCTCCTTCGGTTGAATATCATGTCACTTTAACTGATGGTACTGTTAAGATATTAGATAACCCATCTGAGTTACCTGATCCATCTTACATATCTAAAATAGAAGAACCATATGTAAACGCAACAATTATGGTTCCTAGTGAATATGTTGGTTCAGTTATGGATTTATGCCAATCAAAGCGTGGAACATTTGTTGATTTAAAGTATGTAGAAGAAACTCGTGCAATAATTCATTATGAAATGCCACTACTTGAAATAGTTTATAATTTCTTTGATAAACTAAAGAGTCAAACAAGAGGTTATGCATCACTTGACTATGAAATTGGTGATTATAAAGAATCTAAACTAGTTAAGATGGATATCATGTTAAATAAAGATATAATTGATGCTTTATCTTGTATTGTTCATAAGGACTTTGCATATGAACGTGGTAAACAAATGGTAGAAAAGTTAAAAACTTTAATACCACGTCATCAATTTGAAATACCAGTCCAAGCTGTTATTGGACATAAAGTAATTGCTAGATCAGATATTAAAGCCGTAAGAAAAGATGTACTTGCAAAATGTTATGGTGGAGATATCTCTAGAAAGAAAAAATTATTAGAAAAACAAAAAGAAGGAAAGAAGAGAATGAAGCAATTTGGTAATGTTGAAGTTCCACCTGAGGCATTCCTTGCAATCTTATCTTCTGATGATGAAAGGAAAGATTAATATGGCTAAGAAGAAAGTTACAGTTTGTTTAATGTATGATTTTGATAAAACTCTATGTGATAGAGATATGCAAGAATATGATTTCATTCCATCATTAGGCCTTACACCAGCTGAATTTTGGGGAAAGACTAATGAAATTGCAAACAAGGATCATATGGAACGTATCCTATCTTATATGTATTTAATGTTAAAACTTGCAAAAGAAAAAGACATTAAAGTTACTAAAGAGTATTTAAGAAGTTGTGCTAAATCAATGAAGTTATATAAAGGTGTTACTT
>CAVAIM010000181.1:0-2490 GCA_963588755.1 bacterium
CATTTGCATATGGTAATTCCATCTTATTTAATACAGCTTTTAATTGTACGAAGTGAAGCTTTTGTTCTCCACCTACTACATATAAAATCTTAGAAGGATTATATTCTTTTTCTCTCCATAGAACAGCTGCTAAATCACGAGTGATGTAAAGAGAACCACCATCACTTCTCTTAATTAGAGCAGGCGCAATATCTTCACCTAAATCAACAATTTGAGCACCTTGGTCTTCTTTTAGAAGATGCTTCTCTTCTAAAATATCAATAACTGGTTGCATCTTATCATTGTAGAATGCTTCTCCATTATAAGAATCAAATGTAACATTTAGAAGCTTATAGATTTCTTCACTTTCCTTTAGAGATTCTTCTCTAATCCACTTCCACATGTTAACATATTTTTCTTCACCAAGTTCAATCTTACGGAATGCTTCTCTAGCCTCTTCCGCAACACTTTCATCTTCTTTTGCAAGTGCATTAATTCTTACATAAAGCTTACCTAATTCATTGATAGGATCTTTCTTAATTTCTTCTAGATTTCCCCATTTTTCAATGGCTACAATCATCATACCAAATTGAGTACCCCAGTCACCTAGGTAGTTTATCGCAACAGTCTTATAAGAACACTTTTGAAGGATAAGTTTTAATGAATTACCAATCATAGTACTTCTTAAGTGACCTACTGAGAATGCTTTTGCAATATTAGGGCTTGAATAATCAAGTACAATAGTCTTACCACTACCGATATTACTTGTACCAAAGTTATCATCTAGGCTAGCACTCTTTAAAATACTTACACCAACCTTCTCCTTATCAAGTAATACGTTTACGAAAGGACCAGTAGGATTAACTTCTTTAACACATTCAAAGTTATTTAAAATATAATTCTTAACTAATTCTACAATCTCTGGCATTGGTTTACCTAATGTCTTAAAAATAGTAAATGTAGGGATTGCAATGTCACCCATAGCTGGATTTTTAGGCTCTTCAACAATTACATTTAACTTAGTATTAAATGTTTCAAATAAGTGTTTTTCAAGACCTAACTTAATTTCTTGTTTAATTTGATCAATCATGATTCTCTCCTTCTAAACATTCTAAAAGAGATAGCGTGCTATCTCTTTATTATTTTATTACAAAGTTAATTTATATCCTAAGAATTTAATAGTATATAATGTGAAATCTGCACCTTGAGCTGTTGCTTGACTATCGTCAGCTATATCTGCACTTGAGAATACTAATTCTCCATTTTCAAATATCCATAATTGAGAATAAGATTCAAGTGAAATATCGTTCTTAATATTTGATGATTTAATAGAATTGAAATATTCTTCCTTTTCATCAAATTGTGCTACTTTCTTATCATCATCTTTGTCTAGTTCGCTAGCTTCTGTTGCATCATAAACATAGATTGTACCTACATTAAAATGAGTATCAGAATTAGATGATTTGTTTAGATTAGTATAATAATCTAATGTACCAATGTTTGTTTTACTAGTATCATCAGTATCTAGACCATAGAATACATATACTAGTTCTTTATTATCAATTTTCTTCTTTAATTGTTTATAATTAATTTCTTCAAATTGATTATCAAGTTGTAAACTATTACTTGAAGTATACCACTTGTTATAGAATGATCTTTCCTTAGTAGGAATTAAGCAATAAATCATAATTCCAAGTACTACAACCATACCAATTAAAAAGAAAATTAACTCTTTAGTCCACTTAAATGTGACTTTATTTCTTCTTTTACCTTTAGCTCTTGCCATATATATCAACACTCCATATGTTAAACAAAAATATAAAATGATTATATCATTTAATAATATCTTTTACAATATGCACAAATAGAAACTAACTTATCTCTTGCTTGCAACAAAGTATAGTGCAAGTGTACCAGGACCTGAGTGAGATCCAATTACTGTACCGATATTTGACATGATAATGTTTTTAGGACTTGAAACTTCTAAAACTAATTGTTTTAGAAAGTTTGCATCCTCTAAACATTCAGCATGGCTTATGATGATAGTATCAGATTCCTCATCATGAGTTTCTTCGTATTGTTTAACTATTTCTTTAATTGAATTCTTTCTACCAATTTTCTTAGATACAGGAATTAAATGTCCTTCATTATCTACATGAAGTACTGGCTTAATATTTAATACCTTTGCAGCATATGCAGCAGCATTTGATACTCTACCACCACGACGAAGATATTCCAAATTAGATACAGTAAACCAATGTGCTACATGAAGTTTAATATCTTCAATAGCCTTATAGTTTTCTTCTAAAGACATACCTGCTTCTTTATTTAATGCAGCTTTTAGTGCAATCATACCTTCACCAGTTGATGCTGCTAGAGTATCAACAATTAAGATATTTCTTTGAGGGAATTCTGCTTTTAATTCTTCAACCGCAATACGTGCTGAATTGAAAGAACCAGATAGACCAGATGAGAAGATAACACCTAAGATATCTTTACCTTCTTCTAAGT
>CAVAIM010000182.1:0-2486 GCA_963588755.1 bacterium
GGTTCATGAGGTTAATATTCCATTTGACTTAAAAATAGCTACTTTTAAAAAAGATATATCAAGTCTTCTAGAAGAAATTAAAGGACTAGAAGAATATCTAGAAAGTGATAAAGTAACTAAAAGAAGACGTATTGAAAATAATATTAAGCAAAAGAAAGAAGAACTTAATACTAAGAAAACTCGTTTAAGTGAATATGAGACGTGGTTCCAAGCTTATAAGGGTGTATCTATTTCTTGTAAGAGATTATTAAATATTAAAGAACTTAGAGAATTTGATACAAGAATTACAATAGATACACCAATATTTTCAACAGATCGTAATTTTGCGTTCATTAAAGAATTTACTAATTTACTTGAGGGTAAAGAGAATAAATTAGAAGAAGTAACTAATAACTCATATGCCTTAAAGAAGACAAGTGAATTATTTGAAATATATGGTTTAGTCCTTATTACTAAAGCCTTAAAAGAAGCAGGATATGAGACTTCAATGAATTTAGATGATACACTAGATTTAGAAAGTAAAGATGTATTTGAATTTAAACGTGGAAATAGTGTAATTAAGGTTTTATATGATTATCCTTGTAGATATTATAAAGACGCTCAAGAAGATGAAGTTGTATATATAAACTCACGCCATAATAAACCTGATTATATATTAGTTTATTATGAAGACGAGGAGTTTAAAGATATAAAGATTGTTGAAATGAAGTATAGAAACTTAAATAAAATCTTTAATAAATACCCTAAGACTGATATAAGTTTAGATGATACTATTAACGATTATTATCAATTAGCTTACACAGAAGATTTAGACTCTTACCCTCTAAGAGCTGTATCTAAGGTAGTTATGTTATATCCTTCAAAAACAGAAACTAGCTTTAAGAGAAGCTTTGCGGATGTAATTGCGTTCAATCCTAGCTTAAGTGAAGAGTCTAGTGAATCATTTAAGTTATTGTGTGATATATTAAAGTGGTAATATTTTATGTTAAATTAACACTTGATTTATTAAAACTATTTATATAGAATATATTAGAAATTAAATAAGACAGTTCGTTTGTACCATCCTGTCTCTAAACAAAACCAGGGCTTTCTTGATTGAAATGATGGGACTATTTTTTATATTAGTCCCTTTTTCTTTTTTAGGCAGCTCTTTTGGGCTGTCTTTTTTTATTGGAGGAATATCATGTATATATTATCAAGTAAAGCTGAATTTGATGCTGCTCACTTTTTAACAAATTATAATGGAAAATGTCATAACATTCATGGACATCGTTGGCAAGTTTTCGCCGAAATATCTGGTGAACTAGACAATGGTATGGTTGTAGATTTTAATGTATTAAAGTCTGATTTAAAGGAAATGGTTGATTATTTTGATCATTCATTTATTGTAGAAGAAAATAGTTTAAAGGAATCACTTTTAAAAGAGCTAGAAAGTGAATTCTTAATTAGAATTGTACCTTTTAGAACTACTGCAGAAAACTTTGCAAAGTATTTTTATGATTTATTATCTAAGAAATATAAGGTTTTATCAGTTAAGGTTTATGAAACACCTAATAATATGGCGGAGTATAGAATATGAAAGTAATAGAAAAATTTATATCTGTTAATGGAGAAGGTATGAAACAAGGAGAACTTGCAATATTTATTCGTCTTGCAGGATGTAATCTACGTTGTTCTTATTGTGATACTACTTATTCATTTATTAATCCTACATATATTGAAGAGACAGTTGAAGATATAGTTAAATACGCTCTAGAGACTGGTATTAAGAATATTACTTTAACTGGTGGAGAACCATTAATTCATGAAGATGTAGAATATCTTATAAGAAGCTTATATAAGAATGGATTTAATATTGAAGTAGAAACTAATGGATCAGTTGATATAAGTAGATATAAAGATTTAGAAAAGATATCTTTTACTCTTGATTATAAGACAGCTTGTTCAAAGATGAATAAACATATGAACTTTGATAATTATAAATATTTAAAGCAAATAGATTCAATTAAGTTTGTATGTGCTAGTAAAGCTGATTTAGAAGAGAGTCTAGATATTATTCATAAATATAATTTAATTGGTAAATGTAATCTTATATTTTCACCAGTTTGGGGTGAGATAGAGTTTGAGGAGATTGTTGAATTTATGAAAGAACATAAATTAAATGGATGCCGTATGCAACTTCAAATTCATAAGATAATTTGGGATAAAGATACTAAAGGAGTATAGTATGATTGATGAAAATAAATTAAAAGAAGCTTTTAAAATGATTTTAGAAGCTTTAGGAGATAATCCTGAGCGTGAGGGATTAGTTGATACACCAAAGCGTGCCGCAAACATGTATTTAGAGATGTTTGAAGGTATGAATTATTCAAATGATGAACTTGTAGATATGTTTAATAAAACATTTGATGAGGATTATGTAACGGAGAGTCAAAATATAGTTATTATTAAAGATATTCCTATTTTTTCTTTCTGTGAACATCATC
>CAVAIM010000183.1:0-2483 GCA_963588755.1 bacterium
AAAAAAAGCGGAAAACAGTGAATTTTTATGATTAAAAATATTGGAAAACCGTATTTTTTTATGTATAATAATAGTAGAAAAGCGGAGGTATCGAAAATATGTATAGAAAAATATCAAAGTATATTGAAGAATATTTATTAAGTAATGAAGATAAGATATTATGTATCGATGGTGCTAGACAAGTAGGTAAATCTTATATAATTAGAGAATTAGCTCAAAAATATTTTAAAAATTATGTAGAAATAAATATGGCAGACGATAAAACAGGCGATAGATTATTTTCTAATGTAAAATCAATCGAATCATTCTACATTGAGCTTAGTGTCATTGCAGGTGACAAGCTAAAAGACAGAAAAAATACAATTGTATTTATTGATGAAATTCAAGAATATCCAGAATTATTAACTTTATTAAAGCCATTAAGAAAAGATAATAAATACAAATATATATGTAGTGGTTCAGAATTAGGTATTGCTCTTGCTAAGTCGACATTATCTCCGATGGGTTCTATTATAGAAAAGAAAATGTATCCTATGGATTTTGAAGAGTTTTTACTTGCAAATTCTGTTGGCGAATTAGTTATTAATCACTTAAGGACTTCTTTTACTCAAGGAACTGCTCTAGACGAGGCTTTACATAATAAGATTTTATATTTATTTAAGACATATTTATATGTTGGTGGCATGCCTGATGCAGTAAAAACCTTTGTTGAAACCAAAAATATTATTAAAATAAGAGAAATACAAAAAGATATTATCAATTTTTATTCGGAAGATGCAGGGAAATATGATAAAGAAAACAAATTAAAAATAAAAAGAATTTATGAAATGATTCCATCTAATATTGATAATAAGGTTAAAAGATTGCAATTTAAACAAATTGAAAATATTAATGATGTAAGATATACAAAATATAGTGATGAATTTGATTATCTTATATACTCTGGTATTACTTTAGCTACAAAGGCCTGTAGTGAACCAAAATTTCCTCTAATTCAATCAAGTAGTAAAAATCTTATTAAATTTTATTTAAATGATGTGGGACTATTAACAAATATACTTTACAAAAATAATGTTAATGCAATATTAGATGATTCTAAAGGTGTCAATTTAGGAGCTGTTTATGAAACAGTTATTGCACAAGAATTAAAAGCCCATGACCATGATTTGTATTACTTCGATAGAAAAAAAGTTGGTGAAGTTGATTTTTTAATCAATGATTATGATTCATTAAATGTTTTACCTCTAGAAATAAAATCCGGTAAAGATTGTAATAATTTTAGAGCAATCACAAAATTCTTAAATGATTCAAATTATAAGATGACAAAAGGTTATGTATTAAGTAATCAAAGAGAAATTAAAACCATAGATAAAATAACATACTATCCAATTTATTTTATTATGTTCTTATAATTTATTGTCCCTTATTTGTTAACCATACAACAATATATCAACTAAAAACACTGAGTAAACATAAAATATACTCAGTGTTGTTTTATTTATATTACTCCGTTGGAGCTTGTTCCGGAGTCTTTTCAAGTCCTTGGGTTAAATCTTTTATTACTTCTGAAGCAATTAAAAGACCAGCTGATGCAGGAACCCATGCATTTGATCCTGGTATATCACGACGAGCAGTACATTTTCTAGTGCCCTTAGGACATACACAATGACTTCTACAAGATATTGCCATATCTTCAAGAGGTCTAGTAGGATATTCTTCTGAATAAACTACTTTCAATTTTCTAACTCTTCTCTTTTTAAGCTCAGTACGCATAGTACGAGCTAGAGGGTCTACCTTAGTTTTATATATATCAGCTACCTTAAATCCTTGAGGGTTTAGTTTATTTCCTGCACCCATACAAGAAATAATCTTAGTATTAGCTTTAATACATCTTAATACTATTTCAATCTTAGCTGATACAGTGTCAATCGCATCTACTACATAATCATATTTAGTAAAATCAAATTCATCAGCGTTACTAGGTAAAAAGAAACATTGATGTTTTTCGACTGTTGCTTTCATATTAATAGAGTGAATTCTTTCTTCACATACATCAACCTTATATTTACCTACTGTATCAAGAGTTGCAATAACTTGTCTATTAATATTTGTAAGACATACTTTATCATCATCAATTAATACAAAATGTCCTATACCGCTTCTTGCTAAAGCTTCTACTACATAAGATCCTACACCACCAACACCAAAGATTGCAACAGTAGTATCCTCTAGTTTTTTCATAGAAGGTTTACCTAATAATAATTGTGTTCTAGAAAATTGATTTAGCATAATTTACCTCTCTACACTCATAATTATTTTATTTGTTATTGAAGTATATAATTACTAATTAATCTTTAAAGATATCTTTAAATAATTATATAAAAAAACTTAAAAAATAATTGTTTAAAATAAAAATAAAAAGTGCACTAATTATAGCACACTAACCACTTAAAGTAAATAATTGCCTTATCTTGTATCTTCTT
>CAVAIM010000184.1:0-2435 GCA_963588755.1 bacterium
TAATAAGGGTAAGGGTGAAACTAAGTTAGAACTTGATAAGAGAATGCTTCAAAACAAAATAATTAATACTGAAAAGAAAATTGAAGAAATTAAGAAACGTACTATCTTAAATCAAAATAAAAGAAAAAAAGATAATATTAAAAATATAGCTTTAGTAGGATATACTAATGCGGGTAAGAGTTCTACAATGAATGCTTTAGTTGATTATTTAAATAAATATGAATATAAGAATAATTTAAAAACTGACTTTGTAGAAGCTGAAGATAAGTTATTTAAAACATTATCTACAAGCATAAGAAAATTAACTTATAAGAATGTATCCTTCTATTTATCTGATACAATAGGATTTATTAATAAATTACCTCATATTCTAGTTAATTCATTCTATGCTACACTACTTGAGGCAAAGAACGCTGATTTATTAATTATTGTACTTGATATATCAACTATTAATTTTGCAAAAGAATATCGTACAACACTTGAAACTCTAAGAGCCTTAAATATTACTAATACACCTATTCTTCTTTTATTAAATAAGTCAGATAAGATGGATTTAGAATCAATAAGGGTTGATAGTAATGTTGATAATATACTATATAGTAATAAAGATCCTAAGTATCAAAAAGAACTTTTAGATTATATTTATACATTCTTAACTAAAGACTATACTATTCTTGATTTAAGAGTACCTTATACTGATTATAAGATTACTAGCGTAATAGAGGAAAATACTACTGTTATATCTAAAACCTATGTAGATACTTATGTAATATATAAAGTAAATGCACCTAACAATTTAGTTAAAGAATTAGAATTATATAAAACTGATCAAATAATAAATTAATTTAAAATTTCTTATTGACATCAATCGTAAAATCATTATAATACTTATCGTAGTTCTATGTATCATATAAGTTAGGAGATTGGTCCTAACGTTTCTACCCCTTAAGCCTTAACTTTAGGGACTATGTTACAAAAAACTCTTATTTGTTTTTTGTACTTTTATTTTTAAAAAGGTGACTTCGAAAGTCACCTTTTTTAATTTTCTTCAATTAAGAATTTATGTAATATTTTTAAAACCTCGTTAAAATCCGTTTGCATATTGCACTCATTTTTAATAGGTCCTGCGCCACTCATTCCTTTTAGATACCATCCGACGTGGCTACGCATTTCAACTAAAGCTAAATGTTCACCCTTTAATTGTTTTAATAATTCATGTTGACGAACGATAATATCATACTTATCTTGATTAGTAGGTTTAGCTATAATTTCTCCCTTATCTAGATATGATACTACTTCATTAAATATCCATGGATTACCTAGTGATGCTCTACCGATTGCAATAGCCTTGCACCCTGTTTCCTCAAGCATTCTTTTAGCTTCATATATATCAGTAATATCCCCATTTCCGATAACAGGAATATTTACCGCTTCTACTACTTGTTTAATATATTCCCAATGAGAATGTCCTTCATAAAACTCAGAACGAGTTCTTGCGTGAAGGGTTATAGCGCTAGCTCCAGCACTCTCCATTAACTTCGCAAACTCTACACAATTTATATGTTCTTTATCAAAACCTAATCTAAACTTAACAGTAACAGGCTTTTTAACATTCTTTACTACTTCACTTACTATCTTATAAGCTTTTAGAGGGTCTTGCATCAAAGCACTACCTGCGCCAGTTTTTACCACCTTAGGTACAGGGCATCCCATATTAATATCAATGATATCACAGTCTGAATACTTATCAATATACTTTGCAGCTTCTACCATTGAATCAACATCTGATCCAAATATTTGTAAAGATACAGGGTGTTCCTCACTTGTTACATGAGTCATACCAATAGTCTTCTCATTCTTAAAACCTAATGCCTTATCAGATACCATTTCACATACTATAAGACCAGCATTTTGTTCATGACATAATTGCCTGAACACTTCATTACAAACACCAGCCATCGGAGATAATACTACTTGGTTTTTAATCTTTACATTACCAATATACCACTCCATTATTTAAGTACCTCTTTTAATATTTCATCTACTTCTTTACTAGGAAGACCTATAATGTTATCAAGTTCACCTTCATACTTTAATATAAGATTACCACCTAGTCCTTGAATTGCATAGCTTCCCGCTTTATCCATACACTCTTTAGTATCGATATAGTCAAGTAATTCTTGTTTAGTATTATTCTTAAAAGTAACATAACTAGTTTGTGTAAAGCTATAAGTTTTATCTTTTGTAATAATATTTACTGCACTAATAACTTCATGAGTATTATTATTAAGTAGGCTTAACGTGTTATATGCATCTTCTTTTGATTTTGGTTTACCATATATCTTATTATTAAATACAACAACAGTATCACAACCCAAGACGCACGCATCTTGATTTTGTTCAAACACTGCATATGCTTTCTTATATGATACATT
>CAVAIM010000185.1:0-2421 GCA_963588755.1 bacterium
GGCTGTTGGTAAAATATATGATTCAAGAGTTGAGATATCCTTTGTGTTATTCCCTAAAGCTTATGAAATATATAAAACAATTTTAAATGTAGGATCTTTATTCCTTGCGAATGCAAGACTTGAATATGATTCAAAATATTTAAAATATCAGCTTAATATTAATACTTTAAAGTTAATTTAATTGCTTATTTATTGACAATGAAATTAAAAAGAATTAGTATATATTTAAACCTATGATAAGAAGAAGATATAATCAAAATTTTATAGAGAACTATTGTTTGGTGGAAAATAGTATTGAGTAGATTATATGTATATGGGCCTTTGAGGGTGATAAAGAATTAATAGTATTTATCAACGTTACTCGCGTTAAGAGATTGAGGCAGTTCAACTGCAAATTAAGGTGGTACCACGAGATATTCGTCCTTTTAGGATTGAGTATCTCTTTTTTTAATTTAGGAGGATTATTATGAAGAGAGTAATATCAGGTATACAACCAAGTGGTTCAATTACCCTTGGTAATTATTTAGGAGCTTTAAAAAACTTTGTAAAAATTCAAGATGATGAATCAATTGATGATTTATTAATCTTTGTTGCAGACTTACATGCAATAACAGTTTCGCAAGATAAGACAACACTTAGAAAGAATATTAAATCACTAGTTGCATTATATCTAGCTTGTGGATTAAATCCTGAAAAGTGTCATATTTTCATTCAAAGTGAAGTTCAAGAACACACTATGTTATCATGGATATTAGAATGTAATGGATATATCGGTGAGTTTGAAAGAATGACACAATTTAAATCAAAAAGTCAAAGTCAAAAGACAAATGAGGGTATTCCTCTAGGTCTACTTACATATCCAGCTTTAATGGCTGCAGATATTCTATTATATGATGCAGAATTAGTTCCAGTAGGACAAGACCAAACTCAACATCTAGAAATAGCTCGTGATCTAGCTTCAAGATTCAATAATAAATATGGTGATACTTTCACACTTCCTTATCCTTTAGTAGTAAAAGGCGGACAAAAGATTTACTCTTTAACTGATCCTACTAAGAAAATGAGTAAGAGTGATAAGAATCCTAAGAGTAATGTTTGCTTACTTGATGATTTAGCTCAAGTTAGAAATAAGATTAAGGGTGCTGTAACTGATAGTGATACTCATATTAAGTATGACTTAGAAAATAAAGCAGGTATTTCTAACTTAATGACTATCTACTCATGCATTACAGGTTTATCTATTTCTGAAATTGAAGAAAAGTATAAGGATTCTAATTATGCTGTATTTAAGGCAGATGTAGCTGAAGCAGTTGTAGCTGAAATTGAACCAATCCAAAAGCGTTATAATGAATTAATTAACTCTAAAGAATTAGATCTAGTATTAGACGAAGGAAGAGATTATGCAAGTCATCTTGCAAGAAGAAAAATGTCTAAAGTTATGGATAGAGTTGGACTTGGTCGTAAGAAAAAGTAAAAAAATGGAAATCTCACATCAAATTGTGGGATTTTTTTGTTAAGGTTGATAGGCATTATATTAGTTTTGGTTTATCTATTGTAATCTTAATTTTTAGGTTTAAAATGAAGCCATAAAGAAGAAATGAGGTTATGAAATATGAAGAAAAAACATTTTATTATTCCAATTATAACAGCGTGCATTCCACTATTTGCATGCAACGTTAATTCTACCGACACATCAACTAATAGTGGTAATTCAAGTGAAAATGCAAACGGATCAAGCACTAATTCAAATAGCAATGGTTCATCAAGTACTACTAATACAAGTACTACTTCAACTACAATTGAGATGAATGAAACTGTGGCTTCAGGTGTTGCACCTGTTTCAACACTTAATTCAATTGATACATCTGTATTAGAAACTAGTGAAACTCAAGATGTATATCAAACTAGTGAAGATGCAACTTTAAGTGGTAATTACTATAATGGTGTTGAAATTACTACAGCTAAGAATGGTTCAATTGAACTTACTCTAAATAATGCAGTAATATATCAAAATACCACTGAAGGTAAAGCACTTTATAATACTAATAAGAAAGTTAGTGTTACTCTTAACTTACCTGAAGGTACTACATCTTATATTTACAACAATACTGATGATACTAACGCATTGCATATTAAAGGTAGTTTAAATATTACTGGTAAAGGTAAGCTTGTTGTAATATCAGGTACTAAATCAGCCATTAAATGTAATGGTTTAATTCAAGTTACTGATTCAACACTTGAACTTTCTGCAGCAAGCTATGGTATTCAAGGAGAAGAAGTAGAAATTACAAATGCTTCAGTTAATGTATTATATGCAGGAAAAGATGGTATTAGAGCTGAGGTTGAAAATGAAGAAGTAGATGAAGCTCCTACATTTGATTCAAGTGTTGGTTACGTAAACTTAACTAATACGACTTACAC
>CAVAIM010000186.1:0-2412 GCA_963588755.1 bacterium
GGATGTCTTATGTTACTATTTATAATCTTTAATAAATATCTTCTATGATGATAGTTGAAACTTCTTGTTCAAGAACACTATTATTTAATTAAAATGATTAATTGGAATGAAATATAAATGAGAGAACTAAGTGTTGTCTGATATATACACTTTCTAAATATTTACGATTTAATTCAAATTGTAAAATATTTACAAATGTAATATATGTATAGTTGACTTTACATTTTTTCTAATGTATTATATGTATAGTTTAAAAAGTGAGGATAAACATGGAAAAGAAAATATCAATTGTTGTACCTATGTACAATGCTAAAAAACATCTTAATAGAAGTTTTGTAACAATTCTAAATCAAACATATAAGAATCTAGAAATTATTTGTGTAAATGATGGATCTACTGACGGAACTAAAGAAGCAGTAGAAGAATTCATGAAGAAAGACTCAAGAATTATCTTAATTAATCAAGAGAAGGCTGGAGTATCACACGCTAGAAATAATGGATTAACTCATGTAACTGGTGATTATGTTCAATTTATTGATGCGGATGACGAGATTGAATTAGATTATTTTGAATATATGGTTAAAATATTAGAAGAATCTAATAGTGATTGTGCTGTATGTAATAATGACCACCCATTCTTCTATACACATCTTGATGATAGGGTATATGATTTTACTAAGAAGAAGGATTTTATTGAATTCTATCAACACACATATGCACCAACTCTACCTTGGAACAAAATCTTCAAGCGTTCTGTAATTGAAGGAATCCAATTTGATGAGAATTTAACTTTTGCTGAAGATGAAGCTTTCTTCTGCAAGTGTATGTTAAATATTAAGAAAGTAGTAACTACTCATAAGACTTTATATCATTATTATATGGCTACTAAGGAAAATAATGGTGATCAAGATTCTACTTTAAATCAAGGGTTAAATAAGGCTGCATTCTGGGATAATAACTCATCTCTATTCTTTAAGGCTCTACAATGTGTTCCTTCAAGAATTGAATCATTTGAAAAGGGTATTCTAAATCATTTAATCCCACTTGATTCTATTACTGAAGTTATTTATCAAAGAGTATTTGATTACACATTCTATTTAATTGAAGCTTATGTAGGATTAGGACTTCCTGAAGAAGGAGTAGGTACTGAATTAAATCATAATTTAGCTCATACATTCTTCCAATCTTCTTGTAAAGCTCAAGAACAATATGGTTTAGTATTTGAATCATTTGTTGATAGTGCCTTTGACGATAGAGTTAAGAAGTTAAATCATGCTCTTCATATAGTTAATAATGAGGCACATCATAGACAAGATAAGAATGTTATTGTTTATTATGCTCAATTAATGGTATTTGCACATTACTTTGTAAAAGAATGTAATGATTTAGACAGCTATAATGTATTAAATATTTGTATTAAAGAATACAAAGAAAATGCGACAGCTACAGCTAAGCTTGCTCATGAAGTTTTAGAGAGCTTAAACAACTAAGAAATGTAAGACTAGGGTTTAATAAATCTTAGTCTTTTTATAAACAAAATAATAAGTTTAAAAAAATAAAAATGTAAAGTTGACTTTACATTATTTATAGTGTAATATATTACTAAAATTGAAAATGAGGTTATATATTATGAAAAAAAAGATATCAGTTATTATACCTATGTACAATGCGGCTAAGCATTTAAATCGTAGTTTTGTAACAATTATAAATCAAACTTATAAAAACTTAGAAATCATTGTTGTAAATGATGGTTCTATTGATAATACATTAGAAATGGTTGAAAACTTTCAAAAGAATGATTCAAGAATTATTATTCTAAACCTAAAGAAGAGTGGTGTATCACACGCAAGAAATGAAGGATTAAAGATTGCAAGTGGTGACTACATTCAATTTGTTGATGCGGATGACGAACTTGAACTTAATTACTTTGAATTACAATTAAAACTATTAGAAGATACAAATTCTGATTGTGTTATTTGTAATAATGTTCACCCATTCTTCTATACTCACTTTACTGATAGAGTATACGATATGAATGATAAGAAGGATTTCTTTGAATTCTATCAACATACATTTGCACCAACTCTACCTTGGAGTAAATTATATAGAAGAGAAGTACTAGAAGGTGTGTTCTTTGATGAAAACTTAACATTTGCTGAAGATGAAGCATTCTTCTGTAAGTGTATGTTAAAGATCAAGAGAATTGGTACAACTTCTAAAGTACTATATCACTACTATATGGCTACTAAAGAAAACAATGGTGATCAAAGTTCAACATTAAACCAAGGTATTAATAAAGCTGCTTTCTGGGATAATAATTCATCTCTATTCTTCAAAGCACTTGAATGCATTCCTTCTAGAATTGAAACATTTGAAAAGGGATTATTAAATAAGAGTTTACCTATTAATTCA
>CAVAIM010000187.1:0-2395 GCA_963588755.1 bacterium
ATGTAATGTACTTGGAACACTATTAATGTGTTCTTCAGTTATTGCGATGAGTTTAAATAATTCTCAAGGAGAGTCATTGTTACTATTTAGTGGTATTGAACTTGTATTCTTTGTTGTAACATTGATTTATGTAATAATATATTCTAAAAAGATTAAGAACAATAACTAATTAATTTGAAAGACATATTTAGAATAATACTTAAGTATGTCTTTTTGTTTTTCCTTGACATTGAAATATATTTATCATAAAATTAAGAAAATCGCTGATAAGAACGAATTAAGAATGAAAGTTTAAGAGAGTTGATGGATGGTGTAAATCAATACTTTTATCTTAAGGAGAACATCTTAGAGAGGTGGAAGAAATTTAAGTAGAACCACCCGTAGAGCTCGCGTTAAGAGCTTTTGAGTGCAGTATTTTTAATACTGAATTAAGGTGGTACCGCGTATTATACGTCCTTTTGTTTAAAAGGACTTTTTTTATTTATATGGAGGAATTTATGAAAAGAATTAAATTAAGAAATTTATTTGAAGATTTTGAATCTAAAGCTGATCAAATTGTTTGTATTTCAGCTTGGGTTAAAACAAATAGAGCACAAGCTAAGTTTGGATTCTTAACTGTATCTGATGGAACTTATTTTACACCACTTCAAGTAGTGTATGATGAGGCTTTATCTAATTTTGAAGATATTTCAAAAATTAGAGTAGGTGCAAGCGTTTGTGTTTTAGGTAAGGTTGTATTAACACCAGAAATGAAGCAACCATTTGAAATTCATGCGACTGAAGTTACATTACTTGGTGATTCACTAGAAACATATCCTATCCAACCTAAGAGACATACTAAGGAATTCTTAAGAGAAGTAGCACACCTACGTCCTCGTACTAACTTATTCCAAGCTGTATTTAGAATTAGATCTTGTGCAGCAATGGCAATCCATGAGTATTTCCAACAAAATGGATATTTATATGTACATACTCCACTAATCACTTCTGCTGATTGTGAAGGTAGTGATCAAATGTTTAAGATTACAGCTTTAGATGTACAAAACCCACCACTAAACAAGGATGGTTCTATTGACTTCTCTGAAGATTTATTTGGACATAAAGCATTCATTACTGGATCTGGTCAATTACAAGGTGAAACATTTGCGATGGCATTCTCAGACATCTACACATTTGGACCTACATTCAGAACTGAAAACTCAAACAACAAGACACATGCAAATGAATTCTGGATGATTGAACCAGAAATGGCATTCTGTGATTTAGATGGTTGTATGGATGTTGAGGAAGAAATGCTTAAGTTCGTAATTAACTATGTTTTAGAGCACTGTCCTCTTGAAATTAACTTCTGTGATCAATTTGTTGAAAAGGGTATCAAAGAACGTTTAACTAAGCTTGTAAATGCTAAATTCACACGTATTAAGCATCATGATGTAGTTGATTTATTATTAGCATCAGGTGAAAAGTGGGAATTTGCACCAGGATATGAAGCTGATTTACAACATGAACATGAAGTATGGCTTACAAATCACTTCAATGGACCTGTATTTGTTACAGACTGGCCAAAGGATATCAAGGCTTGGTATATGAAGGTTAACCCTGATAACAAGACTTGTGCTGCAGTAGACTTACTTGTACCAGGTAGTGGTGAATTAATGGGTGGATCTCAAAGAGAAGAAAACCTTGAGAAGCTTGAAGTTCGTATGCAAGAAATGGGAATTGATGGATCTAAGATAGATTGGTATTTAGATACTAGAAGATATGGTGGATGTGTTCACTCAGGATTTGGTATGGGATTTGAACGTCTAGTAATGTATCTTACTGGTGTAGATAATATTAGAGATGTTATTCCTTATCCTAGAACTCCTAATAACTGTAAATATTAATATTAAAATAGAAAAGAAGAATCGGTCATATAATCGGTTCTTCTTTTTATGATTTGGTGTATTAAATTAATCAATATATTTACTAACTAAATTATATAAATCATCATTGATTTGATTAAATTTTTTTGTATCTTTCCCGTTATAGATATAATAGTTATTTATCTCATATAAAGCGTCATTATAATATAGTTTAATTGTATAAGATGATACTACTTTTTTAGTAAATACATAACATGGTCTAACTTTAATAGTTAATAATTTATTTAAGAAATCTTGAGTTTCGTTTTCATCTATTCTTGTAGTTTTTTCTCTATATACTACAATCTCTATTTTAATTAAATTATCACTATTATTGTCAATATATTTAGATAATGGTCTTGGATGATATGTTATAGTTAATATAGTGATTATAGTTAAAATGATTAACATTAGAGATGAAATTATTATAGTTAGTTTCTTATGTGAATTTCTTTTTTTAGTAACACCTGTTATTTCATTTTCTGATACAC
>CAVAIM010000188.1:0-2386 GCA_963588755.1 bacterium
TCTAAGTGTTGCGAGAAAGGCTTCTATTGAGGAAGTTTATAGTGAAGTTTTACCAAATGGTAAGGCCGATATTATTAAAAGTTTGAAAGAACATAATAATGTAATGATGATAGGAGACGGGATTAACGACACTCCTGCAATGGCTTTAGCTGATATCTCTGTATCTATTCAAAATGGAACTGATTTGGCCCGTGATACAGCTTCTATCATTATCTTAGGTGATGATATTTCTAAAATAGAACTTGTATTCAAATTATCAAATAAAATCATGAGAAATATTCATATTAATCTTTTATGGGCTACTTTATATAATTTAGTATGCATTCCTCTAGCCGCATGTGGCCTCATAAATCCCTCTATAGCTAGTGCCGCAATGTCCTTCTCTTCTATTGCAGTATTACTTAATGCACTAAGACTAAAGAATATGAGTGGTAGATTATGATCGAACAAGTTTTAGAAACAGGGGTTACAAATCTAATTTGTTATCAATGTGAAGATATTCTTAAAAATAGACTAATCTATGTAAGAGGTATAATTAAGGTAGAGTGTTCTTACTTTAAGGGACGAGTAAAAATTACTTATGACAGTGATATTATTAGCCAAGATAAGATAAAAGAAATAATGGCCCGTTCCGGATTTGAAGCTTGCAATAAATCAGGAAAAGGTAAAATATATGATTTAATAACTATATTATTAATAATAGCTATATTTATAATGTTACGATTTATAAACCTTCCTTCTATTCCTAAAGCAGATAATGGAACATCATATATAATGTTATTTCTAATTGGTCTTGTAACTGGTACACATTGTATGGTTATGTGTGGAGGTATTATGATGAGCAAGACTACTAGTAAAAAACTTGAGGGAAATAATATTAAATCAAGACTTCCTAAAGTAATATTATATAATTTAGGAAGAGTACTTATGGCTTCTATTCTAGGTCTAATATTTGGTCTAATAGGTAAAAAACTAATATTTTCAATGAAAGCTAAAAGTATGATTTTTACACTTACAGGACTTTATATTATAGTGCTTGCATTCGCAATATGGGGTGTTCCTCTAATTAGAAAAATTCAAACTCAAATACCATCACCATGTGATATAAAGAAGAAACATAAATCACTGAAAAATTTAGGACCATTTATAGCAGGTATTCTAACTGCCCTACTTCCTTGTGCTTCTTCTAATAGTATGTGGATGATTGCAGTATCATCAGGTAGTGCAATTAAAGGTATGTTAACAATGTTATGTTGGTCACTCGGTACTGTACCTTTTATGATTTTGTTTGGATTATTTTCAAGTTTCTTAATTGGCCGTAAGCAAGCTTTAATGATTCGTTTAAATATTATATTAATGATGTCATTAGGACTTAATCTAGCTTATATGGGAATATCTATGATGTTTTAAGTATTGCAGCTGTATAAATATAAAAATGTTGATAGACAATTTTGTAACTATCAACATTTTTCAATATATTTTTTTTGCATTTAAAGTATAACGACTATTTTCAATCTTTTACTTTCCAATATCCATCTTTATTACTGCCAATACGTTCTATTTTATGTTCTTCTTTTAAAATACGAATATATTTTTGAATAGAGGTTTTATTTATTCCGATTAAACTTATCAATTGATTTGTTGTAATATTTGGATTATCTCTCATTTCCATTAAAATTCGATTCATATTCTTACGTGAACGAGAACTATTAATGGTTGCATAATCAATATCAGATGATATCTTTTTTTCACTCTTAACTCTATTATATTTAATAGTAACTTTAATAAAATTATCTTCAATTAAGAATGCTTCTTTTCCATATGCATCAATTATTTTATTAACACCTCTACCTGAACGTTCACTTATTCTAAGTTGTAAAAATATGTGTGCTAACTCTTTTGATCTAGGTGTACTTTTACCCTCATAAAATCCTTCAAGTGTTTGTCCTTCTGAAAGTGAGCCATAAGATAAGATATCAATTCGATCAGTAAATACTGATATCATTGGTGCATTTAAATCTAACCAATCATTATGAATAAATGCATTTAATACTGCTTCACGTAAAGCTTTAGAGTCAAAAAGTGCAACTTCTTTTCTTTCTACTATTCTATTAGTTTCATCTGCTTGTAGAATGTTAATAACATCTAAATATTCTAACACCTTATCAATTGTATATAAGATACATTGATTTCCAAAGTCTTTAACTTAATATAGATTATCCCATTTTTTTATACCATTAAATATTGAAACACGCATAGTAATGTTATTCTCATCAGCCATTAAATAAGCTAAAATATTATATTTTTTGGTGTTTGGGACATAAAAATTCAATTCATCTTTAAAGGTGTTTTCTTTTAGTCTTAATCCTTTATACATATAATAAAC
>CAVAIM010000189.1:0-2373 GCA_963588755.1 bacterium
AGATAAACTAATTTAATCCTTTTCTTTCTCTCTTTTGTTCATACATCAATCTATCAGCTTCGTCAATCGCGTCTACTACCAAACATGAACGAGGATTGTATACACTAGTTCCATAGCTAATATCTGGAAAATCCGGATAACTAGCTTTAACCTCGTTAACCTTATCTTCAAATATTTGATTTAATACATTAGCCTTCTTAGGATCTCTTAATACAACAGTGAATTCATCTCCACCATATCTATATACATATCCATATCTAGAATATACATCCATTAATAAATCAGCTATTTTAATTAATATTTTATCTCCTTCAGTGTGTCCATAAGTATCATTAATTTCTTTAAACTTATCTACATCAAAGAATATAATCGCAACTTCTTTATTAATATTTTTTAGTGTATTATCAAAGTGAGCTTTATTAAATAAATATGTAAGTGAATCAGTATTTGCGAGTAAATCACCATAGAACTTAAATACAAATATTACACCTATCGCAATAGTTAACCAATCTATCTTAAGATCTTTGTTTATTAATTGTATTAATACACTAATAATTAAGAATGTAGTTAATGCAATCATTGGCACTAAGAAACACATACGTTTATGAACATATACCTTAAAGCCAGAATATAAGAAATATAGAATTGCGATAAAATATACTACTGCATATATGAAATAACAAGGTCCATGAGAATAGACACCATTACTATCAACACTAAATATAAAACCTGTGAATGCTGATACACTTTCAAGTAATATATTAATAATAACTACTATAATCATACATATTTGTGATTTAGTATTATTAGTTTTATTTCTATCAAGAATAAATGCAGGTAAAAGACCTGTAACAGGGGCTAAACTTAACTCAAGCCACTTTGCAAGTGTATGCAAGGCGCTATAATCTTTATTCCCATCTAAACTTATCCCTAAATATTCACAAAATGCACAAATCATAATATTGATACATAACAATACACTAAGTATCTTCTTACCCTGAGAGTAACCACTAGAAATAACACATGAAAATATTGTTACTATCATAGCTAATTCAATGATTAAGGTTATACCACAATACATACCCATAATGCGCACACCCCTTCTAAATATTTATTTGCTTTATTATATAATATTCTTATTAATTTTACAAATCTTACTATATTTATAACTTTGTTTATTAAAGATTTTAAAAAATCATAGTATAATTAATTAAACATGAAGGAGGTATTTTATGTCTTATATATCTGCAAATAATTTATCTAAAATATATGATTCAGGAAAAATCACTTATGAAGCTTTAAAGGATATTAACTTTAACATTGATAAAGCATCTTTCACTGTAATATTAGGTCCTTCAGGAGCAGGTAAAACTACTCTACTTAACCTACTTGGTGGTATGGATTCTATTACTAGTGGTTCTTTAAAAATAGATGAAAAAGAATTATATGGTTTATCTAGTAAAGATTTAACAATGTACAGAAGAGTTGATGTAGGTTTTGTATTCCAATTCTATAATCTAATGCCAAACCTTACAGCCTTAGAAAACATTGAGCTTGCAAGTGAATTGAATAAAGAGGCACTAGATCCAAAAGAATGTCTAGAACTTGTAGGATTAAAGGGTAAAGAGAATAACTTCCCATCTCTTCTATCAGGTGGTGAACAACAAAGAGTATCTATAGCACGTGCTATTGCGAAAAACCCTAAATTATTACTATGTGATGAACCTACAGGTGCTCTTGATATTGAGACTGGTAAGTCTG
Organism: bacterium; assembly: GCA_963588755.1. GTDB lineage: Bacteria > Bacillota_I > Bacilli_A > Acholeplasmatales > Anaeroplasmataceae > JAEELC01. Next base: position 1,762 of record CAVAIM010000189.1, read on the forward strand.
TACTCAAACTTCTTAAAAGTCTAGTAGTAAATGATAAGAAAACTGTTGTAATAGTTACACATAATCAAGCCATTAAGGAAATGGCTGATCATGTTCTTTATATTAAGAATGGTACTATTGTTAAAGAAGAATACAATGATAATCCTAAAAATGTTGAGGATATTATATGGTAGCTTTTAAGAAAGATATTTATAGAGTAATAAAGGCTAATAAAATAAGATTTATTACTTTAATTTCAATAATTGCAATAGGTATATGTTTTGTAACTGGTGTAGGTGGTATATCTAATAAAGTTAAGAACTCTTTTAATGAATATTATCATTCTTCTAATGTAGCTGATATAATCATTAAATCAAAATTAGAGAGTGGTATTAAAGAAGCTGACTTAACTAAATTAGATAACTATTCTAATATTACCTATGAATCTTTAACTCAAGTTGATATAAAAGAAGAAAATACAAGATATTATATATATGACTTTGATAGTGATATAAATAAGATTACATTAAAGGAAGGTAAATATCCTTCTAATAATCTAGAAATAGTTGTAGAGGAATCAAATAAAGATAGTTCTTTAAATATTGGAGATACATATACTTTATATGGTACTTC
>CAVAIM010000190.1:0-2370 GCA_963588755.1 bacterium
CTTTAAAAGAATATGGTGTAACTGATAAACTATCAAGCTTCTTATCTAGTATAAGTACTAATAACATATCAGAAGCATTCGTATACTCTATCTCTTCTACTTTAGCTGCAAATATAATTAATAATATACCTATGAGTGTATTATTTTCTAATCTCGTGAACAATTCTTATACTTCAATTTACGCATCCATCATCGGATCTAATATCGGAGCTTATCTTACACCAATTGGTGCTTTAGCGGGTATTATGTGGATGACAATATTAAAAAAACATAATATTCATTTTACATTTATGACATTTGTTAAATATGGAGTTTTATTAGTATTAGTATCTTTAATATCTTCTACATTAGGCTTAATTTTATTATCGATTTAAAAAGGATGTGTCAGTGATTGACACATCCTTTATTTATCAAATTCATTATAGAAATCTAAAGCTTGTTTTGACCAATACTCTTTATCTTTTTCACTAATCTTTCTAATAACCTTACAAGGGTTACCTGCCGCTACTACATTTGATTCAATATCTTTAGTAACACAAGAGTTAGCACCGATTACTACATTATCTCCTATTGTAACACCAGGACATATTACAGTATTTCCACCAATCCAAACTGATTGTCCGATGTTAACCTCCCTGCCATACTCAAGTTGAGCATTTCGAACTTCCGCATCAATCGGATGTCCTGCAGTATAGATAGAAACACGAGGACCAATCATGCAGTCATCTCCAATTCTGATTGGCGCAACATCAAGCATTATTAAATCATAGTTTGCATAGAAATTATTTCCTATATAAATGTTAGGGCCATAATCTACATGTAGTGGTTTATTAATAGTAAAGTTAGTACCAATAGATGCAAATATTTGTCTACATAATTCTTCTCTTTTAGAGAAATCTCCATATTTAGTAGAATTAAACTCATCTAAGAATTCATTCTTCTTTATAAACATCTCTTCTCTTTTAGAGTCAGGATATTTACAACTATATAATTTGCCACTAATCATTCTTTCAAATTGGCTCATTACAATATTTTTTCCATTCCTATCTTTTGAACTGTTAAATCAAGACTTTGATAGAACTTTAAAGCCTTTGTATTATCAGCCCATACATTTAAAGTAACTTCATAATAGCCATTTTCTTTTGCATATTGACATACATAATTATAAAGTTGTGTTCCTATATGTTTTCCTCTTTGTTCTTCATCAACACATAAATCATCAATATATAAAACTTTAATATCAGTTAAATTTGAATTATTAATTTCTTGTTTATGAATAGTAAAAGCGTAACCTAATACTTTTCCATCTTCATCATAAACAAATACAGGAGTTAAATCATTATTAATAATTTGTATTAATTCCTCATCAGAATATTTCTTTGTACCATCATTAAATAAATCAGGTCTTACATCATGATGTACTTTATGTACTTGATATAATAACTTATTTAAATATGGAATATCTTCTTTTTTAGCTCGTCTAATCATATTAACACTCTTCTTTCACTTTAACATAACAAATAGAACTTTCTAATACTTCTTTAATTCTTGTGTATTCTACACTCTTAGTTAAATAGATATTAGCTTCACTCTCTTCTACTAAATTAGTATCAAGCGCCTCTTTAGTATGTATTAAATATTTTGCGGAATCAACCTTACCACAGCACTCATAATTATTACTAAAATCAAAATAATATTTTTTACCCATTATTACCTTATTTAAATCAAGTACTATAGCTGAGGCAGTAGGTAAGCTTCCTGCACCATAACCTGTTAGAGTTAATGAGCGACTATATTTTGTTTTTAAGCAAACAGAATTAAGCTCATTATTAACTGACGCAAGAACATCTGACTTATTAAGTAATACTGGTTCTATTACAAGAGACACTTTATCATTATATTTTTTAGATTCTGCAATATACTTAATTACAAAGCCATTTGATTTTGCAAATTCAATAATTTCATCAGATAAATTATTAATACCATATAAATAACTATCTTTATAATCTAGGTTAGTATGATAACTAATATTAGATAATATTACTAATTTTCTTAATGCATCATATCCACATAAATCATCAGTAGGATCACTTTCAAGGAATCCTAATTCTCTTGCGAGTTCAAGTGATTCATTATACTTTAATCCATCAAAAGCTTTTGTAAGTATAAAATTAGTAGAACCATTAATTATACCTTCAACTGATAATACCTCATCAGATAAATTAATAGATTCAAGTGTATCAATAACAGGTATTGCACCACATACTGAAGCTTCAAAATATAAAGCTACATTATTTTCTTTTGCGAGATTAGTTAATTCTTTTAAATGATCAATAAGTACAGCTTTATTTGCAGTAATTACATTCTTCT
>CAVAIM010000191.1:0-2364 GCA_963588755.1 bacterium
AGAATTGAATTATAGGAGAGTGATAGTATGAATAAATGTTTGCATTGTGGATATGAAGGAACTTCAGATTGTTGTCCTAACTGTGGTCATTATATGACTTCAATAAGTAATACAAAGTCAACTAAAAAAGGGAAAACAACAACTCTAGAAAAAGAAGTACATGAAATGGTAAATGCTTTACATAAGAAATATGATGCAGAAAAAGGCTTAAGATATTCGATAGACATTTTGATGACTTTATTAAAAGTTTTTACAATAATATTCTTGATTTGTGGATTTGTTGGATTACTCATAATATTATTATTTGATAATTCAACAAGAATTTTTGGAGCACCTTTTATAGGATGCTTTATTGCATTTATTATTTATGGTGGATTGTCTTGTTATGTACTTTATAGATTTGCAAACTCTAATTATAAATTTAGTATTGCAGATGTTGTGTGGACGATGTTTGTATCAGTACCTTGTGCAATTCTAATGATGATTTATAAGGGATTTGAAGAATAATACTAAATAGCATACTATAGGAAGTAAAGTGTTATAAAATGGCACTTTTGAAATGTACGAATTGTGGTTTACCTATTAGTAAAATAAATAGTTGTATTGAAAATGTTGAAATCGATTCATTCGTTGGTAAGTCGTTTTCATAATACTGATATTTCAGCAAAATTGCCTAACGGAAAGAAGATAATTGCTAGATTCAGTTCAATTACAATGACCATTTTAGACGTATGATTTTATTAATTGGTTTGTACTCTAAACGGGGTATCTTCCATTTTTTCAACATCATCTAAGTGGAAAATCGCCATTTTTTCAACATCACAACTGCCTAAAATCGCCATTTTTTCAGTATGGAGCACTTTAGACTATAGTTTTCTTTATTTTGAAGAAACTATTTGAATAGAATTGATTGGTTATTATTACTTAAAATAAATAAGAATATTAAAGAGAAAGAAAAAGCTAGAAACAGAAGAATAATCTTGCAAGTTTCTAGTTTTTTAATGTTTATAAATTTAAATATATAATTAAAAAAATCTTGAATTATTTTAAATTAGAAAATAATAATTTTAAGTAATTATAACAATATTGATGCTGATCAATAGAGTAATACATATTAACAGATTCCATAGCCTTTACTTGTACATCATTAGGATGAATCATAGGATAAAGTCCATGTGTTAACATAAATAATGCATCTATAATTGTTCTAATCTCATCTTTAGAAGTATTAGTGAATGTATTATAGAATGTTTCTTCAAGGCATTTAAAAGGTATTGCAAAGTGTGATTTAAACTCAATTAAGCTTTCAACTGATACATGTGTTTCAATATCAGTTAAATATGTAGATATAATATGTAGTAATTTAGTATGACTTAAATAGATATCAGTTATAGTACTAGCTAAATCGCATTTAGCTTTAATAGCTTTAGTTAATTCATCTATAAATAATAAATAATCATTTTTAATAATTTCAAGCATTATCTCTTCCTTACAATTGTAGTAACAATATAAAGAAGAACGTGATATTGATATACGTTCACTAATAGTTTTCATTGATATATCTTGATAATCCATAGAATCAAACATATTAGATACTTCATTTAGTATTTCTTGTTTTCTTAAAATTATTTGTTCATTAGTTACTGCACGCTTCATATAATACCTCTATTTATTAGCTATTATATTTTATTATTGACACAGTGTCAAATAATGATAGAATATAATAAATGACAGTGTGTCAATAAAGGAGTACTATATGAAATCATTGATTATTTATTTTTCAAGAGCTGATGAGAATTATAATACTGGAAATATTACTAAAGGTAATACAGAAGTGGTTGCAGAAGAGATTCAAAGATTAACGAATGCTGATCTGTTTAAGGTTGAACCTGTAAAACCATATCCTGCTAATTACAGGGAATGTGTACTAGATGCAAAACAAAAAAGAGATAGTGATGCTAGACCAAAACTAAAAAAATATTTAACAGATATTAGTGAGTATGATGTTATTTATATTGGTGGTCCTATCTATTTTGGTGAATATCCATATGAAGTTTATAGTGCATTAGAAGGACTTGATTTTAGTTCTAAAATTATTAGACCATTCTCAACTCATGAAGGTAGTGCTTTAGGTCAAGTGATTGCAGTATTAAGAAATAAACTTGATGGTGCAATAATTAAACAAGGTTTAGCTATTAGAGGTTCATTAGTAAATGAAGAATCTACTAAAGATAAAATTGAAAATTGGGTTAATATGGAAATTAAATAATAAGTATTAAAAGAGAACAATTTAGGTATTGTTCTTTTTTTATGTAGTGATATTAAGTTTTATCATATCGTTAGATAAGTAAAGATGATAAACTA
>CAVAIM010000192.1:0-2348 GCA_963588755.1 bacterium
AAAAAGATAGTTATCTATTTGAAGAAATTAAAGCAGCTCAAAAAGTATTAATAGTTATCGGAAGAGATTTAAATAAAGAACTAATTCAGGCTTTATTTGACTAAATATGAAAGTTAGTACTAACTAAAAATTAAAAATTATAGTATAATAAGATTAACTAAAATAAAAGTGAGGATTTTTGAAATGAAACAATTAAAAATTGCAATTATCGGTGCAGGTCCTGCTGGTCTTGCAGCTGCAAAAGATTTACTAAATAAAGGATGTATTGTAGACATCTATGAAAAAGAAAATTTTGCAGGAGGTGTAATGGCATTTGGTATTCCAGCATTCAGAATTAAAATGGATGCGGTTATGAAATCTGTTCAACCTGTTATTGATTTAGGTGGAACATTCTATTTCAATCAAGATTTAAAAGAATCTGATTTCCTTGAAATGGCAGAAAAATATGATTATGTTTATCTAGCATTTGGTTTAACTAAGGTTAGACATTTAGGTATCAAGGGTGATGACTTAAAGGGTAGCTTAAACGCTTTAGACTTCTTAAGAGACTTTAATTTTGAAGATAAGTTAAATTTAAAACAAAGTAAACCAAAGTTATCAGGTACTGTTGTAGTTGTAGGTGCTGGTAACGTTGCGATGGACGGTGCTAGATGTGCTGTTAGAAGTGGTGCCGAAAAGACTATTATCGTTTATAGAAGAGATAGAGCTGAAGCTCCATGTACTCCAGCTGAAATGACTCAAGCTGAAGGTGACGGTGTAGAATTAAAGTTCTTAACTAATCCAGTTGAAATCAATGGTACTGATAAGGTTGAAAGCGTAAAATGCGAAGTTATGGAACTTGGTGAAGCTGATGAATCAGGTAGAAGAAAACCAGTTGGTACAGGTAAGTACATTGATATTAAATGTGACTACATTATTTCTGCAATCGGTCAAATTCCTGATGAATCTGTATGGAATGTTGGTAAGATCAAAACAAACCATGGTTATGTAGAAGCTGTTAATTCTTATGGTGAAGCTATTCAAACTAATATTGAAAACATCTTTACAGGTGGAGACATTGTTAAAGGTGCAAAGACTATTGGTGTAGCTCTAAAGTGCGGTAAGGATTTTGCAAAATACGTTATTAGCCAAAACGAAGCTGAATAATTAGATTTCAAGAGTTGGTAAATCCAACTCTTTTTAAATTGTAAAAAATATAATATAATATTATAAATGCTTGAAAAGGAGGTTTATTCATATGTATGCATTAATTACTGGTGGAACTAGTGGAATTGGAAGAGACATTGCGATAAACCTTTCTTCAAAAGGTTATGATTTAATATTGGTTTCAAGAAAAGAAAATGATTTAGAATATATTAAATCAAAATGTAAGACTCACGTTTTGTTCTATTCAATGGATTTAACAAAAGAAGATGAATGTTTTAAATTACTTGATATGACTCGTGATTTAGATATCGATATATTAATTTCTAATGCAGGATTTGGTGATATAGGATATATTACAAAAACTGATATTAATAAAGAGATTAATATGGTTAAATTAAACGATATAGCTTTATTGATATTAGGTAAGGAATTTATTAAGAGGTTTATTGCGCGTGACAAGGGACATGTTATGTTTGTGGCTTCAGCCGCAAGCTTTGGTGTTGCACCTTACATGAATGTATATTATGCAACAAAAGCTTTTGTATATAGCTTAGCTCATGGATATTATAGAGAACTAAAAGACATGAAATCAAATGTTAAGATTCATGTATTATGTCCTGGTCCTGTAGATACACGCTTTAATGAAGCTGCAAATACAAAATTTAATATGAAGTCTTTATCTAGTGAATACGTTGCAAATTACGCCGTAAAGAAGATGTTTAAAAACAAGTTTGAAATAGTACCTGGATTTAACATTAAAGCCCTTCATTTATTCTCACACTTTGTACCTAAGCGCTTAATTTCTAAATTGATGCGTAAACAAAGTCAAATCAGGTGATATTATGAAGAAAGTTAAAGTTAAGGTTAAATTAAATCGTCCGACACTTAAGTTTTTTCAAAGTATAACTGCAGTTAAATATAAGATTAAGAGAAAATTTGAGCCTAGAAGGAAGTATATAAGGTTAGAAAATATTCATTATAGACTTGATAGTAGACAAGTATTTGATTTATATTATACTAATGTAGAGCCTAAAAATATTTTACTTATAAATATTCATGGTGGATTCTATGTAGGATCAAGTAGAAAAGATAATTTTATGTTAGCTCATTATTTCTTAAGAAAAGGAATAGATGTAGCACTAATTGAATATAGACTTAATAATAAGAATATTGAGACTAAAGATGAGATGCAAGATGTAAAT
>CAVAIM010000193.1:0-2343 GCA_963588755.1 bacterium
CGTTGGATTAAATCCATTGTATCTCTATCAGCTTCAATGTGAACTAATTTACAATCAGTTCTTGATCCAACTAATCTATCAAGAATTGGCATTAAAGTGATGCAGTTAGCACAAGATTCACCAGAAACTTCAATAACACAAACACCTTTTAATACATCATCAATTTCTTTTTTATTAAATGAATTTATAGTAAACATTATTCTTCACCTCTTAAAATAGCTTTTGCTAATTTTACTTGTTCCTTTGTAGGTGGTTCAACACCTTCAAGTCTATAAGGAATACCAAGTTTTTCATATTTAACTTTACCTAAAGTGTGATATGGTAATACTTCAACCTTATCAACAGTCTTTAGAGTATCAATAAACTTCTTTAAATCTCTAAGTTCAGTTTCGTCAGTTGTAATACCAGGTACTAATACGTGTCTAATCCACATATGCTTATCATGATCACTTAACCATTTTGCAAATGCTAAAGTATGTTCATTAGGTACACCTGTTAATTCTTTATGTGCATCTGAATATATTTGTTTAATATCAAGTAAGAAAAGATCAGCATACTTAATCAATTCTTCATGCTTTTTAACTGATTCAGGGTCTTCAGGATTGAAAATGAATCCTGAAGTATCTACTGCAGTATGAATATGATTGTCATGGAATTTCTTTAATAATTCAATCGCAAAATCAATTTGAGCTAAAGGTTCACCACCAGTGATAGTAATACCACCATCTTCTGCCCAATAATTTTTATATCTAATTGCTTGATTATAAATATCATCTACTGTGTATTCTTGTGCACCGGTTTGACTCCATGTATCAGGATTGTGACAATATTTACATCTTAAAGGACAACCCTTAAAGAAAATTACAAATCTAATACCAGGACCATCAACAGTACCAAAAGATTCAAAAGAATGAATTAAACCAGTCATAGAGACTCCCTCTTTCTATAATAAAAATAATTATTTTCAAATTTAGTTTCAATTTTTTTAAGTGAATATAAATATGCTAAATAAGAACGAATTGTACTTGTTACAAGTAAATACTTATTATTAGATATTCTTAAATTATAATAATCAAATATCTCCTTAACAAGTTGTTCTAAAGTTTTTTGCACCTTTAATTTATCCAAAATCAAATCAATAATTTGATTTATTTGTTCTAAATTAATATTAACCAAATCAGTTATATTTTTAGTAACATACGAGTGACTTGGTACAATATAATTACCATTAAAGCTTTTAAGTAAATTAAGTGAATCAATATAACCTTTAACATCATATATTAATAAAATGTGTTCAGAATATATTGTATCTCTATTACCTATCGCATCAGCTACAAAGTAAACATCATCATCTGTTTTATAGCCTACCATATCATAATGGTGACCTTTAAGACGAAATGAAGTGATTCCTTTAGGTAAGCTTGATAAATGCAAAATATCTTTTTGTTCATCAATATGCATAAGTGGTGTATCAAAACACTCTAGTGGATATCCACCATATAAAAAGCCAATATCTAACTTATCATCACGTGCAAATGCTCTTTCAATTTGAGATGTAATCATTTGACACTTATAAATATTCATTAAATACTTATTTGCACCCATATGATCAGCATGCGCATGAGTATTAATTATATATTTTAAATTTAAGTTATTAGCTTTTAATATTTCATATATTGTAGGTCCTACTTTTGCAAATCCTGAATCAATGATAGCACAATCGAAATCATTTAATTTATATAGACCTATATTAGTAGTTCCATCAATATAGTAAGTATTACCTTTTAAATGATGCAATTCCATATTATTACTCACCACAAGATATTATACAAAAGTTTATATTAAATTTAAAGTGAGAAGTTAAACATGTTTGATGTATAGAGACTCAAAAGAAAAAGACTGAACATTTATTGTAATCAATATTCAGTCCATATTATTTATAATATCTCTGTTTTGGGTATCTTTAATTCATTTGAGAAAATGTAACAATTAAGGTGACTACAACCCAAATCAATATTAAAGCTAAAGAGATTAGGCATCCATGTACCGCACCTCTTCTTGTATCTTCTTTATCAATAGCCATTGCAATAAGAGCCCCAATAGCCCCTAACAAGAGACCTAGAATTAATCCAGCTACATAAGAACCATCGCTTTCATCATATAATTCATCATCAGAATATCTGCTGAATATACATGATTCTTCTATATTATCCCTTTTTCTATTATTAGTAGTTATTTTTTTAGAACTATAGCTTTCTTTGGTTTTAATTTTTTTCTTAATTGGATACCCACAATGTGGACACGCTTCTGCTTCTGATGAAACATCTCGACCACATTCAGGAC
>CAVAIM010000194.1:0-2338 GCA_963588755.1 bacterium
TAGAAGAACATGGGTATTCTAGATATAAAAGTGCTCTAGTAATAAATTTTAATAAAAGTCATAGTCACTCTAATAACTATGTAATTTCAAAAGTAATTAGTGGAAAGAATACTACAAATTATTATTGTTATGATGATCGTAACATTATCACTTATAAAGAATATCATTCACATACATATAATGATCATTTTTCTAGTTATTCTAAAGCACCACATAAAGCTTATTGTGAATGTGGTGAATACGTATTAAGAAATCATGTGATTGATTCTAAAACAAAACGAATCATAAATGGTCATACTTATGCAAACTGTTCTGAATGTAATGCATTAGTTGATTTAGGTTCAACAATAGTCATTGATCCGTGCTCATTATATAATTCAATGAAGTCTAGTTTGATTAATTGTGCATCTAGTAAAATTATTTTGGATTAAGGGAGGAAATTAGATGAAAAAAGTATTATTGTTTTTATTACCTGTTAGTTTTCTTAGTTTAGTTAGTTGTAATTCAAATAATATAGATCCATCAAGTACTCAATCTCAGAACACTACACCAAGTACTAACTCTCAAAGTGGCACGACTAATGTTGTAAAAAGTCATTTTTGTGATGATTATGCAATGTTAACAAGATATTTAAACAATAAATATTGTCATAAGAATAATGATTATTTTTATGTTTTATTTCCTAAAAATAATGTTTATTACTTTATGAATGGTGGATATTATATTACATTTAATAATGATGAAGACGAATTTATAAATAATATTATAGAAGGATATTTTGTATATGATGAGGAATTAGGTGGTGTTAGTGACCCTTCAGAGGATTGTTATTACTACTCATTTTCACTATATTGCATTTTTTATCCAACTGTTAAAGATGCGGTTGTTACTACATTTGATGTTAATGAAATTTCTAGTACGGAATTAGAAATTAATCTTTATTATAATGAATCTAAGATTGGATATATTCATACTCGTTATGGAGAATTTGATGCAAAAGATTATATTATTAATTATGTTAAAGAAAATTTAAGATTAGTATAGATATTAAGTTAAAATGCTCATAGATTATTCTGTGAGCTATTTTTTTAGAATTAATTATCGATTCATAGAAAATAATAACTTATAACAAATACTTGAATGTTTAAAGAATAATTGTTATGTCTTTTAAGAAAAAGTAAAGTGATAAATTAGACAAAATTTCACACAAATTGTAAAATTAAATTTAATTTTATTTTTGCCACGATCAAACAATTAGTTACTGAATAAAAATCGACTTTTAATTCTAAGAAAGAATTTTATTTCTTTAAAGTAAGGAAAAATAAATAAAAATAGTATTTTAAACGGTTTATACAAATGATTGACAACATGAAGAAGTGGAGTATAATTAAGTTAATTAGGAGGAAGTTATTATGTTTAAAAAGTTTTATTTAAATTTATTGTTAATGGTTTCACAAGTTGCATTTATAAATGCCAAATTAAAAGGCCCTAGTATTTCTAAATTTGATAGTGATTCAGCACTTTCTAATACTGATTATAATGATATTGAAGTAAGAAAAAAATTAGTATTATCAACATCTAAATATTCTAAAGATATAAAGTCCTATTCAGATTTTAAAAGTGCGTATTTTGATAATTTAACTTCTAATTTTGGAGTTAATTATAAAGGTTCTTGTGGATATGTTGCGATTGGAATGTTATTGTCATATTATGATACATATTTATCTGATGAAATTATTCCTGAACAATATGATGTTAATTCGATTGGTGAATCAAGTAACATGATTGAAAGAAGAAATTCTCCTGGAGTAATGAGAGATATAATAGAAAATCCCAAGAATAATAAGGATTCATCATATGCTTTTAATTTATCGGCTAAAGACTATTATTCTCACGTATCTTCTTTGAAAGATGTATCATTACACGCTAAACTTATTACAATTGGTGAGGAAAATGGCTATTATGATTTTAGTGATGATGAATACCCATGCTCAACTGGTTTTTCAAGTAGATATAAGGTTATAAATGATTATTTTTCTACTGTTGTAGGATATAAGTTAAATAGCGATTATAGTATAACTTCATACAATGGTGAATTAACCTCATTACATAGTTCTAATGTCAGAAATTTTGCGATAGAACAAGTTAAAAAAGGTAATCCAGTTTTATTAGCTGTTAGTAAGGATAAAGGTGGTCATGTTGTAGTTGCTTATGACTATGATTCAACAACTGATAAACTTTATTGTCATATGGGTTGGAATGCTAGTACAACACATACAACTATAGAAGAACATGGGTATTCTAGATATAAAAGTGCTCTAGTAATAAATTTTAATAA
>CAVAIM010000195.1:0-2333 GCA_963588755.1 bacterium
TCTTTCATATTTGCGACAAATATACTATCTACAACATTATATAAAGCCTGAAGTACCATTGAAATAATCATTGGCAAACCTAAACTCCACATTAATTTTTTTAATGGTTTTATTGCCATACTATTTTGTTTTGTTTCTTCCATATTCTTCCTCCTAAATGCAAAAAAAGTGTAAATCCTTACAACCGGATTTACACTTTGCTGTTACACGTTGCATATTTATGCTAGCACAATTTATTTTTTATTTCATATGTTTTTTTGTTATTTTTATTAAAGTAGATAACTTGTTATGTTTCAACTTAGTCCCAAAAAGCCTTGACTCTTTTACTTTATTAAAACTTTCCAATTTTATTGAACCTTTAATTTTTTAGTACAGTGATTGGAACAATATAAATGTCATCTTCTGTCTTATAACAATTACCATGGCTGGTTAATATCATACTGAATTTAGGGAGTTTATTGTTACTTTTAACCATTTTATTTAAAAACTTATTTAAAGAACGAATGCCTTCCTTGATATTTTTTTCACTATATATTTTGATTTCAATTGCACAATATTCACCATTCTTACATTCAATAATCGCATCAATCTCTTGACCTGAACTATCACGATAATGTTTTAATTGTCCATTAATGGATTGTGCATATACAAATAGATCTCTAACAGCTAAATCCTCAAAGAATAATCCAAATGAATTTAAGTCATTTAACAAATCATTTGGTGTAATTCCAAGAGCACTTGTCGCAATTGAAGTATCTACAAAATGATGAGTCGGAGCTTGTCTTACCGCTACTGAAGATCTTAGATTTAAATTCCATGCTGGCATATCAAATATAATAAATAAATCTTTTAATGTTGAAACATAGGTATCAAATGTATCTTCATCTAGTTTTAATCGAATACCTGATTCAATTATTTCATTAATCATAGTCGTTTTCTTTGACTCAGATGATATGTTTCTAGCATAAGACTTAAGTATAGCTATAAGTAAATCCATGTTTTTATTCTTTAATAATAATGCAAAGTCATCGCTTTCATTTTCAATTTTAAATAAACCTTCATAATAGTTATTAGTTACGTCTATTGAAAATTCTTCTTTTGCTTGACACGCAACAGGCCATCCACCTCTACAAATCAAATACGCTATTCTAGCTAAATTGTTTGAGTAATTATAAGGTATAGTCTTGAATTCTTTGTTATTAAATAAATCAGATAGTGATATTTCTCCACTAGAATCACCAGATTCAAATAAAGTGAATGGTCTTAATATAAGCTGTGATATTCTACCAGCACCAGAATGTTGAATCTTATTTGAATCTACAGGTGTAGTACTTCCAGTCAGTATATATTTACCAAATTCATAGTTTTTATCTAAGTCATCTTTTATTAAATTCCAAACCTCACTAGCTTTTTGCCATTCGTCAATTAAATGTGGCTTTTCACCAATTAGTACTGAATAAGGATCAGCTTGCGCTAACTCGATTTGATTTGAGGTTTTTAATGATGTTATAGATTTAGCATATTGTTCACACATAGTAGTTTTACCACAAAACTTTGGTCCACTTACTAACACACATCCACTAGAGTTTAATTTTCTTTCCAAAACTGGTTCAATTAATCTTTTAATATAAGCCATAGTATTAACCTTCCTTTAATATCATTTTAAACTATATCTAAAGAAAAAAACAATCATTTTCGGTGTTTTGAAAGATTTATTTTCGGTGTTTTGAAAGATTTATTTTCGGTGTTTTGAAAAAAATCGAATTATTAATGTTTCTTTTACCTTAGAATCAGATAATTACTTTAAAGTTTTAATATTAATACTCAGTCTTCTAATATATTTCCTCATCAGGTAGTTTTAATATAATATTTTCTATCAATTAGTACATCTTAATCAGATGCATATGAATAGTTATATTTATCCTGTTAACACTATTGATATGCCCATTTACCTCATAACAAAATTTATTTATAATTTTGTTATCAAGCAAGGTGGTGTTTTTATGCCAGTAATCAAATCAAGTGATGATCTAAGGAATAATTACAATGAAATTTCCACATTTTGTCATAATTATCCTGAACCAGTTTTCATTACGAAGAATGGAAAAAGTGATCTTGTTGTTATGAGCATTGAAGCCTACGAAGAACTGACCAACCGCTTTAAACTTTACAGCCAAATTAAAGAAGGAATGGACGATATAGCTTTAGGCAATACAAGACCGTTTACCGAAGCTATGGCTGATATCAAGAGTCGTCGCAGTAGATGAACTATCAGATTCATATCACTTCCATTGGACACGATATTATGCGTACTGTGGATTACATCGAATTTA
>CAVAIM010000196.1:0-2326 GCA_963588755.1 bacterium
TTAAATGTATCCATTATACTAACAGTATTAATGTTTGTTACATAACTTGTTGTATTAAATTTTAGTTTATATAAATAATAATATTCATTATATTCTTTCTTTTCTTCTAGATCAGTTACTTGAGTACCTAAATATAATAAATTATTATCTTCTAATGCAACTATCTTATCACAGTCTTCAAATACTCCTTCACCAAAACAAGTACCTTCTGATAATTCAACACTCTCTAAATTAGTACATCCTTTAAATGCATAATCACCAATATAGCGCATATTAGATCCAATAGTTAAACTCTTAATATGAGTATTATTAATTGAGGCTTTAGTTTTAATTTTAGTTACAGGAGTTTCTTTATAGAAATTTGCAACCGCAAAACTTGAAGTTTTAGATATATTTTTTGTAAGTTCAAATTCATATTCACCAATACGAGAATATTTAATTTCTTCTACAAAAAAATCATTAGTTGTAGGATTACTATTATTTGAATCATTATTCTTACAGCTTACTAAAGTTATTAAGGAAGCACTAGTTAAAAGTAGAGCTAATATTTTTTTCATTATTTCACCTATAAATTATTCTATTATTATTTTAATCAATATTAACTATATTTACAATAAATAGTAAGAAAAAGAGTTAAGAAAATCAACTCTTAACTCTTAATAGTTTATTATTTTGCTTCTTCACTTTGCCACTTATTTAAGTGTCTAACCTCTATTACAAGTAATATTATAGTTACAATAATAGATATACTATCAGATACTATAGATGAATATAATACACCAATAATACCTAAAGCCTTAGGAAGTAGTACCATTGCAGGAACTATTGCGATAACATCTCTTAATAAAGAAAGTATTGTAGCTTTTACAGGGTGTCCACAAGCTTGAAGGAATATTGCGGTAACTTTTTGAATTAGAGTAAATGTAATTAAAGATAGATAAATTCTAATAGTTAATTTACCAAATTCTAAATAGTTTTCTGGGTTAGCTGAATTAGATCCAAAGATAGAAATAATTTGACCTGGGAAGCATTCTAAAATGATAGTTGCAACTATACCAACAATTAAGTTAGATATTAATATAAGCTTTAATATTTCTTTTACTCTATCAAATCTCTTTGCACCAAAGTTATAACCAATGATAGGTTGAGCACCAGCTGCAATACCTACTGAAATATTTACTACAATAGTAAATACCTTCATTACAATACCAAAGATAGCTTGAGGGTCATTTACTCCATATTTTGATTCGGCACCATATTTTGCAAGCATATTCATTGAAACTATTGATACGATAACTATAGAAATTTGAGTTAAAAAGCTTGAGAAACCTAATTGGCAAATATGCTTCATTGCGGCAAAATCAATTTTAAAGCTATTTAATTTTAATTTAAATGTTTTAGATTTAAATAAATATATAACACTTACAATAAATGAAGCAATTTGACCAATGATAGTCGCAAGTGCTGCACCAGTTAATCCCATGTCACATCCCATAATGAAGATAGCGTCTAGAATTACGTTAATTACGGCACCTAGTACCATTGAAATCATTGCAGTTTTAGGACTACCATCAGCTCTAATTATTGAGTTTAGAGCGTTCATTATAATATAGAAAGGAACACCAATTATTATGATAAATCCATACTCTCTAGCATACTTAAGTGCTTCTTCCGTTTTAGCACCAAAGAACTCTAAAATAGGATCTAGGAATGCAAAAGATATAATGATAAATATAATAGATACAATAATAGATAAAGTAATAGTTGTACCTACTGCTTGATGTATCTTATCCTTTTCTCCTTTACCACTTTGAAGTGACATGAATGAAGCACATCCGTCCCCTAACATTAGTCCGAAAGCTAATGCTATACAAGTAAGTGGGAAAACTAGGGTTGTTGCAGTATTACCAATTGCGCCAACACTTGAATTACCAATAAATATTTGGTCTACAATATTATATAATGCACTAATTAATAGTGATAATATACAAGGTATAGAAAATTTGACTAATAACTTCGATACCTTTTCGTTAATTAAATAATCGTTATTATTATCCATCGAAAAAAATCCTCCTTTTTAATAACGGATTAGTAAAAAGCAGGGGCTGTAGATATTAATCTCTTAGAACACTTATTTACAATCAGTTAGTATTCTAACATTTTTTTAAAATTCATGTAAGTGATTTTTTTACATTTTTTAAAAGTATTAAAACACTAAAAAAATGTGCTTAAAAGTCAAGACTAAAATTAAGCACATTTTAAATTAATTATTCATTTATATAAGTTGATTTAGTACTTCTAATTAAATTAAATAATAGAGAAATAA
>CAVAIM010000197.1:0-2321 GCA_963588755.1 bacterium
GTATATAACCTTCCTTTTAATATGAATACATTCTCACGTCTTTGGCCTGATGTAGTTACACCGGATGATGCAAAAAGACATATTCAAGAAGAAGTGTTAAAGTGTAATATTAAGAAACCTCTTAATCTAGAAGAAACTGCAATTAGTTTAGTAGGTACTACAATATACGAAAAGCTAATTAAAGGCTATACTGCAAAACAATGGGGTAGTGAATGTAAGGATTTACCATCTTTTATCATTCAAAGAATTCCTGTTCGTTTTATTTATAATAACAATTATTTTGATGATTATTATCAAGGTGTACCTATCGGAGGATACACTCAAATAATTGAGAAAATGCTTGAAGGAATAGAAGTTAGACTTAATACTAACTTTTTAGATGAAAGAGATAAGTATTCTTGCATTGCATCAAAGATTATTTATACCGGACCTATTGATGAATATTATGACTATATTTATGGTAAACTAGATTTTAGATCATTAAGATTTGAAAACAAAGAATTAGATATTTCTAATTTCCAAGGTTGTGGTGTAGTAAACTACACTGATCAAGAAATACCATATACAAGAATTATTGAACACAAGCATTTTGAACCTGAAAATTATACAACTAATACAATAATTTCTTATGAGTATTCTCTGGCGTCTAACAAGACTTATGAACCATATTATCCTATTAATAATGATAGAAATAATTATCTATATGCTCAATACAAAGACCTTGCGAGTACGGAAGAAAATGTATACTTTGGTGGAAGACTTGGAAACTATAAATACTACGATATGGATGATACAATTATAGAAGCACTTGATTTTATAAGTAAAATGAAATAGAATAGTGAAAGCGTTGGGATAGAAAACGCTAATAAATATTATAGAGGAATAATTATGAGAAAATCTGTACAAGAATCGTTATCATTAAATTACAATCTTAATATGTATCATAAAAAGCCAATTTATTCATTTGTAAATAGAGTTTTTGATATAGTTTTATCGCTTATTGCAATCATCTTACTTTCACCTACATTCCTAATTTGTGCAATACTTGTTAAATGTAGTTCTAAGGGTCCTGTTTTCTATGGACACAAAAGAGTAGGGAAGAATGGTAAAGAGTTTAAGGTATTAAAGTTTAGATCAATGGTTGTTGATAATAGACCACTTGAAGAAATTTTAACTAAAGAACAACTTGAAGAATGGTATAGAGATTTTAAAGTTACTAATGATCCACGTGTTACTAAAGTTGGTAATATTTTAAGAAAAACATCTTTAGATGAATTACCTCAATTATTTAACATTCTATTAGGACAAATGTCTATTGTAGGATGGAGACCTATTTTACAAGAAGAATTAGATCTTTATGGTGAAAATGCTTGCCTTCTTACTAAAGTTAAACCAGGATTAACTGGATTCTGGGCATGTCACGGTAGAAGCGAGATTTCATATGAAGATAGAATTAAGATGGAATTATACGGAGTAGTTAAGAGAGGACTTATAATGAATATAAGAATTATATTCCATACGTTCTTCCAAGTACTACAAAGAAATGGTGCTAAATAAAAAAAGTTCTTATACTTAAGTGTATAAGAATTTATTTTTTTAGTATAAAGTTTTTTAAATATAATAATGCATTATAATCTCGCTCATGAATCATTTGACCTACTGTTTCAACTCTCTTATATTTATACATTGAAATAGCTTCATCAATTGTAAACCATTCAAGATTATCAAATAGTTCTTTTTCATAATCTAATAAATGAGTTTCATGAATTTGTTTGATTTCTGCATAGTAGAAGAGTTCAATATCAATTCTTGAGATAAGATTATATTCAATTGAAATCTTACCAATCTCTTTTATATTTTCTATCTCTGCCCCTGTTTCCTCACTCATCTCTCTAACAAGAGTATCAAGATAAGACTCACCACTTTCAACTCCACCACCTGGAGTTTCATAGTGGTCACGTTTACCAAAACCATCTTCACCTTTTACATGTATTAAACAAAACTTATTATTTTTAAATAAGAAACATCTTACAGCTTCTCTAGTTTTATATGTTGTATTATTTCTTCTATAAAATGTATCTTTTACAATTGGATATATTTCTTTCATAAAATCACCTTGTGTTTATTATAGTTAAAAATTCAATTACCTTCAATTATTATTGACATAAAGTATATTTTGTTTATAATTTCTTAAGAGTAAAGAGTTGTCCTTGAATAACCTCTTTAACAAACAAGGAGAAAATATGAAGAATAATAATTTAAAACAACTAGTAAGATTATCAGTTGTTGCGGCACTATATGTAGCCTTAACTCTAGCACTA
>CAVAIM010000198.1:0-2305 GCA_963588755.1 bacterium
TTTTCTGCGAGTGACCTATATACATTATTTAATATTTCCATGTGAGCTTTCTTATCTTTAATAATACCTTTTTTATTTAATTCTTTAGATTCAAATTCAGGTTTTATTAAACATACTAATTTATTATTATCTGTCAAATACTTCTTTATAGCACTTACTAAATGAAGTATTGATACAAATGATACATCCATTACTAAAAAATCAATTTTCTCTTTAATATCAGTATCTAATATATTAGTATTTTCTAAAGATATAACACGACTATCGCACTTTAGTGATTCATCTAATTGGTTAGAACCAACATCAACTGCGTAAACTCTTTTAGCACCATTTTTAAGTGCACAATCAGTAAATCCACCAGTTGAGGCACCAATATCAAGTACTACCTTATCCTTAAAATCTAAATTAAATACTTTAATAGCTTTTTCAAGCTTTAATCCTCCTCTAGATACATAAGGAATTAGATTAATAAGTTCAATTTTATCATCTTCTAATACTTGATAACTAGCCTTCTCTACTTTAGAGTTAACTAAGACATGACCAGCTTTAATTTCGTTTTGAGCTCTTGATCTTGTCTTAAAATAACCATTTGAAGTTAAATATAAATCTAGTCGCATAATTTCTTTAACTCCTTTAATAATGATTCATCATCTAAATTATAAAGCTTTTTAATACTTGCAACATCTCCACATGGAATTAATGCATTTTGAGGTATCGCCATTTGTAATATAGTAAGATTTAGTCCGAATTTCTCATTATATGAGGAAATTTGTGAAAAAAGTCCACCATTTTCGCATACTTGTTCATAAACTAGTACTTTCTTACCCTTAATTGAGTGTAAGTAATCAGTATCTAGTGGGTTGATAAATCTTGCGTTTACTACTTCTATATCTAGATTATGCTCATTAACTATATTTAATATATTTACAATATCTGGTCCGTAAGAGATAACTACATTATTACCACTCTTAAGTACTTCCCAATTAAAATTATCAATAGTAACAACTTCATTAGTTAATATACTTGCAGCCTTAGGGAATCTAATAACTGATGGGAAATTAATAGTAGTAATATACTTTAGTAAAGCCTCAGTTTCACGCAAATCCTTACCTTGACAAATAATCATATTAGGCATTGATAAAAACATCGCAACATCATAAATACCCTGATGAGTTGAACCATCACCTGATACAATACCAGCTCTATCAATACAAATAGTTACTGCAAGTTTTCTTCTTGAAATATCATTTAAAATTTGATCATAAGCTCTTTGAGCAAATGTTGAATACATAAATAATATTGGTCTTTGATTGTTTAGAGCTAGACTTGCGCACATTGTAGCAGCATGTTCTTCTGAAATACCAACATCATATATAGAATGTGGAAATGATTCTTTAAGCTTTTTAAGGCGTGAACCTACAATCATTGCAGGAGTCACACATACAATCTTTTTATCACAAGTAAGTTTTAAAATGGTTCTTGAAATACATTCAGAATAAGAAATTTCATTTTCTTTCCAAACCTTAAGTGACTTACCTGTTTCTATATCAAAAGGACTAACTCCGTGGAATTTACCCTCTTCATCTTCCTCCGCATATTTATATCCTAAACCTTTTTTAGTATATAAATGAATAATTACAGGTTCTTTTGATTTTTTAGCTCTTTCAAGAACTCTAATACATTCTGATAAATTATTACCATTATATGGCCCGAAATAATCAAGATTCAAATCTTCAAAATAGTTATCATGTTGGAAGAAAGCTTTAAGTCCTTTCTTAACCTTGTGGAACCAATTTGTTACAAATTTAGGGAATATAAAGCATAAAGTAGCCTTTAGGCCATGATAAAATTTAGATCTTCTAAGCATTTCAAAGGTATGGCTTGTACCACCAACCATTTTTGAAATAGCCATTTGGTTATCATTTAATATTACAATAGGACGTTCATTCTTAAAAGTTGATAAGAAATTTAATCCTTCAAATGCCTCACCATTAGAAATTGATGCGTCTCCTATTATTGCAACACAGTCATTAATCTTTTCACCATTTTCTTTAGCAATTAAAAAGCCAGATAGAGCTGAAATTGAAGTAGATGAATGACCTGATTCAAACACATCATATTCTGATTCATCATAATTAATAAATCCAGAAAGACCATTAAATTTTCTTAAGTTTACAAATTCTTTAGCACGTCCTGTTAATATTTTATAAGTATATGATTGATGTCCTACATCAAAAATAAACTTATCATTTTTATCATTAAAAACATATAACATGGCTACAGTCAATTCTACAATACCTAAATT
>CAVAIM010000199.1:0-2302 GCA_963588755.1 bacterium
ACGCAACACTTTCAAATACAATAAGTATTAAAATAGGCATTAAATATTTTTTCATGATATTCCTTTTATGTTTCATATATTATTTTAATGTTAATTTTTAAGACATCCAATTGGTATGACATAAACTCCGTCTTGGCGTTTATAAGCATAATCTCCTGTACCAGTAAGTACCATTAAGAATGATGGTTCTTTCATTTTATCAGTATCTATCTTATTCTTCATTGAGAGTAAACTAGAAGCTCCTTCTTCTATAAGTTTAGTTCCTCCAAGTTTAATTTCAATTAGACCGTATTTACCATTTTTTAAGTGAATTACTGCATCTATTTCTTGTCCTTCTTTATCCCTGTAATGATATACATTACCACCTAAAGAATCTGCATAAACTCTTAAATCTCTAACGCATAGTGTTTCAAATAAGAAACCAAAAGTTTTTAAATCATTAATTAAATCATTAGGTCCTATACCTAAAGCTGCAACAGCTATAGATGAATCAATGAAATAACGAGTACTTGATGAACGAATGGCTGTTTTTGATCTTAAGTTAGGATTCCAAGCTGGCATATCTTCAATAACAAAGATATTACGTAATGCATTTGTATAGGAAGATATAGTTTCTTCACTGATAGTTGCTTCATCATTTCCACTAATATCTTGAACAAGTACTGTATTAGGGACTTGGCTTCCCATGTTTCTTGCATAAGATTTCATAAATCTTCTTACCTTTTCTTCGTTCTTTACAACATTATCAGCTCTATTGATATCACTTCTTACAACAGCTTCATAGTAATCACTAGCTTGGTCAAGCGCAATCTCATCTCGCATATCTAAAGATTTTGGCCATCCACCTCTACAAACTAAAAAGGCTAAACGTTCTATATTTAAATCTGAGGTGCCACTTAATTCCTTATCATTTTGAAATAATTCACTCAAAGATATACAACCATTAGAATCTCCAGATTCATATAAACTCATAGGTCTCATAGTAAGATATGTAAATCTTCCTGTTCCACTATGTGTTATATCTTTCTTATCTACTGGTACAGCAGAACCAGTTAATATAAATTGACCTAATTCATCTCTATGGTCAACTTCAAATCTTATTGCATCCCATAGTTTAGGTGCAAGTTGCCATTCATCGATTAGTCTAGGAGTCTTACCATTTAATAATAACTTAGGACTAATTTCAGATAATTGCATATTTTGTTCTTTTCTTTCAGGATCATCCATATATAGAATACTTTTAGATACTTGTTCAGCTGTAGTTGTTTTCCCACACCATTTAGGTCCCTCAATTAAAACTGCACCCTTACCTTCTAATTTTCTTAAAAGAATTTCATCTGCAATTCTTTTTCTATATTTCTTCATTAGTCTCACCTCTCTTTTTCTGTAATTACTATTTTATTTATACTATAATTATATACCGAAAACATTCCTATTATCAAGTCTAATCCGATACTTGGCGCGATTTCATTCCGACACTTGGCGTGATTTCACACCGACACTTGGCGAAATTTGTATTACAAATGTAAGAAAATTTATTGTTTTCTTAAAGTTATAGGATATGTAACACATCACTTTCAATTACACATTCAATATTAAGTGTGTACTAAATTTAGAATGTGTAGTAAAATAGATTTATAGTGAGGTGAAGCAATGAAAAGAAAAGATGAACTACCTGAATGTCCTGTCGCTACAACTGTATCTTTAATAGGTTCAAAGTGGAAATTATTAATCTTGAGAAATTTGATTACACGCCCTTATAGATTCAATGAACTACAAAGATCACTTGATGGAATATCACAAAAAGTATTAACTGATTCATTAAGACAAATGATTAATGACGGTATAGTTGAACGTATTGATTATAAAACTAATCCACCTCATGTTGAATATAAATTAACAGAACTTGGAACTAATCTACTACCAATTATTAAATCTATGGAAACTTTTGGATATTTTTATAAGAAAGAAGTTTCAAAAGTTACAAATTAAATATTACTTAAAAAGACGACTGAATATATCTCGGTCGTCTTCATTATTTATTTTATTATTATTTACTAGTTGAGTAGAACTCTTGAGTAATACCTTCTTTTTCAACTAATACAGTATTTTGATTTAATTCTTTAATTATATCATCACAAATAGTATAAACTATAGTTTCTTCTACATCTTCAAGAATTACAACAATAGTCTTTTCAACTGTTATTGCGTTTGACTCATCTTTCCAATATCCATTAGCTTGATAAATTGTACATCCACTTGTATAGTTAACACAAATTTTTGTAACCTTTGTAATACAAGT
>CAVAIM010000200.1:0-2297 GCA_963588755.1 bacterium
ATTTAAATCTTTATAAAAATAAAGTTTCAAAAACTCAGGAATTAAATGATACTGAGTTTGAACTAGTTCGTTATGTTTCAAAGCGTGACGCGAGAGCTATGAATGAGGTAGCTGAATACTTAAATGTTGATAAGGCGCTAGTTACTAGAATGTCTAGAAAGCTTGAACAATTAGGATATATTACGATTACTACTGATGAGTGTGATAAGCGTAAGAAACTACTTAAATGCCTAGATAAAGGGTATGAGATAAAAGATACAATGTTTAATATTGAAAATAAGTATTTTGAATATATAACTAGTTGTTTAAGTGATAGTGAAAAGAATGAATTTTTAAATTATGTTAATAAAGTATATTTAAAATCTAAAGATTTAAGAAAGTCAAACTTCAGTGGTATTGATGATGAAAAATAATTATAACAAATTAAGTTATTACTTCTTCTTAAATAAGAAATCATTTATATTAAGTACCATATCAGGTGTTTTCTATAATGTATTAATGGTATTTGTACCATTATTATTAGGTGATTTAATTAATTTGTTTTCATCTTCTTCTGATAAGAAGGATATATTAATTAAATCTATACTATTCTTTCTTTTAATAGTATTTATTCAATTTAATAGATATTTAAAACGTTTCTTTGTAAGAGATTTTGCAAATAAAATGGTCTTGAAACAAAGAGAAATCTTCTTCAATAATTTACTATATAGTGATGTAGATCAAGCAAATACTGCTGACTTAATCACAAGATGTATGTCAGATATTAATGATACAGCTGAAGGGGTTAGAAAGATATTAACTGAAGTATTTGATACACTAATATTATTTACTGGTTATACTATATCCCTTTTAATTCTTGATTATAAGATAACATTATTAAGCTATATATCAATTATAGTTTCTGTTTTGGTATCAAGAGCGTTAAAGAACTTAATATATAAGAATCAATTAGAATATAAAAAAGAACTATCTAAGAATAAAAAACTAACTCTATCATTAATCACTAATGAAGCTAATTACCGCTCTTTTGGCGCAAGTAATAGATATTTAAAAAAATATAAACAAGATAGTAAAGTATTAAGAAAGAAAAGTATTAAAGCTAGTATTCTAAAGGATTCTCAAGAGCCATTATATATGTCTATAGCCCTAATTGGTTTATTTATAGTTATCTATTATTCAAGTTTAAATGTAATTAATGAAGTTTGGTTAATAGGTACTCTTTCAAGCTTCCTATCAACTTATATGTTAGTATCTCGTAAAGCTTCAAAACTAGGTAAATTGTTTAATGCAGTCGCGTCCCTCGAGGTTTCATGGGAAAGAATTAAACCATACTTAAATAATGTAGAAAAGAATTGTCTAGAATTAGATGATAGAAATGAACTAAAGATTACTAATATGACATTCTCATTTGATGAATCATTTAAGGTGTCTATTGATTCATTTAACGTGAGTCAGGGCGAAATAATTGGAGTATGTGGTGAGGTTAGAAGTGGTAAATCAATGTTACTTAAAGCTTTATCAGGTATTTATGATTATGAAGGTTCTATTACAATAAATGATATAGAACTAAAATGTATTAAAAATTATCATATAGATAACTTAATAGCCTATGAAGGATCAAATAGTACTATATTTAGTGATACTATTAAATATAATATCTCCTTAGGTAAAGATATAGATATTTATAAATATTTAGAAGCTGTATATCTAGATTATGATGTATCATGTTTTAAAGATAGGGAAAACGAATATATCTATCATACTATTTCAAGTCTTTCTGGTGGTCAAACCGCAAGACTAGCGATTGCAAGAGCTTTAGCTAGTCAGGCTAAGATAATCTTATTAGATGATCTATTTACATCATTTGATAATAATATGTCATGTAACATAATAGATAATATTAAAAGATTATGTCCTAACTCTATTGTAATATTTGTATCTAATAATAAGGATTTATTATCTAAAACAGATAAGATTATATATCTAGATAAGGGTGAGTCAAGAGTTGATACATATGCTAGCCTTAGTAAAGATAATAACTTTAACAAACTAATAGGAGGCAATAATGAGCTTTTATAAATGTTTATTTAATTATATAAAGAAACATATTCTACTATGCATTTTATTATTAGTATTCATTGTATTATCAAGTGTATCAGTACTTATTCCTCCTCTTGTATTAAGATATTTAGTAGATGATATTATAGTAAATAAAGAGACTAATAAGATACTATTATTTAGTTTTATATATATGGCCTCAAGTATCTTAATCTATGTATTATCATATATTGAACAAT
>CAVAIM010000201.1:0-2296 GCA_963588755.1 bacterium
AGTTATAACTGATAAGATATCCCTTTCTACAAGAGGTTTAGCTGTAGGAAATTTAGCTTTTGGCTTAATTGATTATAATCACGTATATGCATTTGTTTCTTTTAAGGCTAAAGTAGAACATGAATGGACTATCAATGAAAAAGAAATAATCATTAGTGTTGCAAATTCACTAATGCCTCTTATAAATCACATTCAAAATAATGATGCAAGTATCTATAGTCATATGCTTGCGAATACTAATGTTGCGGTATTTTATTATTATCCTAAATTAAATATTGTTGTAGTACCTGAAACTACAAGAGTTAAAACTAGTATTTCTAATTTTTATTATAAGAATGCAAATGAAACTTTTATTAGGGATTTTGTTTTAAATAAAGATGTGGAAAGAATGCAAGAATTCTTAACTCAAAATCTTAATGAGACTAAGACTACAAGTTTTCATGGTGCAATCTCTAAAACTAGAGAATATGTAATTTGTTCTATCCCTTCGCGTATTTCAAATGGAGATGTTGAAGAAACTATACTTTGTTTTCAAGAGATTAAAGATAATAATCATAAGGACTCATATGAAATCGAAAGATTTAGAGAAATATATTCAAGAAACAATTTACTTGAAATATCAGTCAATTTAAAAACTGAAGATATAAAATACTATAAAGTAGCAGATGAATTGAAATCAGTATATAGACCTGAACTTAACTTTAGCGAGTTAATTAAGTATTATTCGGATAATGTTATAGATCCAATAAATAAAAGATTCTTTAATATAATAATGAATACTCAAACTTTAATTACTAAGTTAAACGATGCGAATGGTTATCTATCATTTTCTTGTTATTACCATATTGATGGTAAAAAGGTTGCACTTGAAACAAATATAATCGCAAGTAATAGAAGTATTTATAATTTTAGTAAAGAAGTATTAATATCTGTTAGAAATGTTACTAATGTTGAATCTGATAATTATGATAAATATACTGGTCTTTATAATTTAGAATATTTTAGTAACGCTCTTCAAGATATTATTAAAAAAGGTGATAACAATATCTCACTTGCAGCCTTTCAAACCAAAGATTTTAAAAATATTGAATATGTAAAAGGTAAGGAAGAGGCATTAAAGACTATCTTAGATTTTGCAAAAATTCTTAAAGGTGAATTTAAAGATACTATATCTGCAAGAATTGAAAAAGATAATTTTATTTGTTACGGATATACTGATACAATTGCAACAAAATCTCAAGCTGTAATAGATAAAGTTAATGAACTATTCAATGATTTTAAAGTAGATGTTAAATGTGGAATTTATAACACTAATGAGTTTGATTTAGCAAATAAAGCTATAGATAAGGCTTGTATATCATGTGATAAAGCTTTAACTTCTGTAGACAGTATTGTTATTTATAATGATAAATTGAAACAAGATATTATAAGAAACAATTACATTATTGATCATATAGATGAAGCTATAGAAAAGAATTATATTAAAGTAGTCTATCAACCAGTAATTGATTCTAAAAATAAGAATATTGTAGGACTTGAAGCTTTATCACGTTGGAATGACCCATTATATGGATTCTTAAGTCCTGGTGATTTTATTCCTGTACTAGAAGAAAATAATTTAATATATAAACTAGATTTATATGTGCTTGAAGAGATATGCAAGAATTTACGTTATCAATTAGATAGAGGATATAATGTATGTCCTATCTCATTTAACCTATCAAGAACTGATTTCTTAAAGACTGAACCATTTGATAAGACAATAGAATTATGTAAGAAGTATGATATAGGACACAATCTATTAAATGTAGAGATTACTGAAACAGTAAGTATGATTGATAAAAAACTTATTCAAAATATTGTTAAGAAATATCAAGATAATGGTTTTGAAGTTTGGATGGATGACTTTGGATCAGGTTATTCAAGTTTAAATGTATTAAAAGATTTTGATTTCGATGAAATTAAAATTGATATGGCATTCTTAAAGAAGTTTAATGATAAGTCTAAACTTATTGTTAAATCTATTATAAATATGTGTAAAGATTTAGGTGTTAGAACTCTTTGTGAGGGCGTTGAAACTAAAGAACACGTTGATTTCTTGAGTGAAAATGGTTGTGATAGAATTCAAGGTTATTACTACTCTAAACCATTACCTTATGAAGAAGTTATTGCAAGTCTTGCGGAAAGAAAAATATTTATATTATAACTGATATAATTATATTTCTTGAGTTTTTATTATAAAATTAATTTAAATTAAAGGGATTAATAAGATAGGAATAGGGGATGATTCTATGGC
>CAVAIM010000202.1:0-2290 GCA_963588755.1 bacterium
GATTAATATAAATTAATAAAAAAAATTATTCTTTAATATAATATACAAATAAAAAAGAAAAAAATATTAAAACAAAAGTTTACTCAAAAAATTATATCTCAATAATATTTCATTTCATTATATAATATTTAACATTTTCTCATATTTATGGAGCTGCAACCTTAACAACTCTTAAAACATTACTAGCATCAACATATCCCCATCTTAAACTACCATCTTTCAAACATCTAATATCTTCATTCAACGGTGCAACTTGAGTACTAGCACTATAAGGTCCAGCAACAACTTGTCCACTAGTATCAACCAACAAATAGCTCAAAGTTTCAGTATATTCTAAATAATACCCTGGATAATCAGTTCCTAAATCTTTAGGAGTTTCAACATATAAAATCAAAATTCTACTTCCATATTTCGCAGCTCTCAAATTTCTAATTTTTCCTGCATCACTTAATACAGTATAAGTATTAACTTTAGTCAAAGCACTACTAGCATATTTGAAAATAGTCACAAAAATACCATTAGTAGTAGAACTAGAACCTTTTTTTACACTATAAACAACCGCATATTTTTGTGAACCTAAATTAATCAAACCACCGAGTCTTCCCATTGATCCACCCCATCCATTACCTTCAATAGTACCACAAATATCTTGATCATTTGTATCACTTATTTGATCAGAGTTCCAACCTTGTGTACTAGCATCAATGACATTTAAGCTAATACCTTGTGGATAAGCATCACCTAAAGCAGCTGATACGAAATATTTTCCATCATATAAGTGTGCTTGAATTAAAGAATGTGATGATTGCCAATCCCATGCATATTTTGATTTAGAGGAATCTCCGTTAACGTCAAATGAATAATAAGTATCACCGGTGTGTCCTTCACCGTCAAATAAGTTGTAATGGGCGAAAATTAAGTTTACTCTTTCTTTTCCGTAAGCTAATTTTCCTCCGTGTGGTTCATACATTGTATCTGTTCCATAACTTGATGAGCTAAATGTTAAAGCGTCACTTCTTTCACTACCATTTTTTCCATTGTTCATTATGGTCGTTTTTGATAATTGATTAAATGAAGAATCATAAATTACTAAGTAAGCATAATTACTATCTGACTTTGATCTTAAATATAAAGCAGCACCACTGTCAGTTTCAACAATATCTAATGGATAAGCTTGTTCACTTAATGTATAAGTTTTTACAACATTATCACTACTGTCAAACTCTACAACTTTGCAATACCCAGAAGAATAATCATTGTAAGCCATATAATAACCTCCATCAGATTTAGGAGCAACGGGAGCTTGTGGACGTTCGAAATGTATTTGATTAGTTCTAGCAGAAGAGAAAGTGTTAGATAATATAGATACTTTATCTAAATTAAATTCAGCAGCGACATCACTTCCCATTTTTTCATTAGCATTAACAACTTGGCAAGAATATACTGTTTTTCCACTTAACACATTAGCCCAAATTTCTAATAATTTACATCCTTTTTGAGTAGCGGTAACACTTATTGAACTGTCTGTATAAACAACACTATCAAATCTCCATACAAATCCTAAAAATGAAGAAGTATCTAAAGTAAGAGTTCTAGCTTCTCCAACTACTAAATCATTTGTTAAACCATCTACGCTAAATTCGACATTAGAAGTATCTAAAATACATCTTGCGAACGATTTATTTGATTCATAATATATTGCTGTATAAGAATCATAAGCTGTTACCTTGTAACTTTTTCCTGATAATACTAATGCATAAAATGCCCATGCATCATTTGAAGTACCGTCTGTGTTCGAAGGGTAAGCTTTTGTACTAGTCCAATATACTTTCCCTGAAACGAAGTTTGTTTTTAATGTTGAGTAAGCTTTAGAACCTAAGGAAGATAATAAAGATTCATACTCTTCTTTTGTTGGAAGTCTGTAACCGCTAGGACATGAGGGACTTAACTTTTCTATGCCTGCATCCATGTCTACTGCGTTTACTAAGTAAAGAAGGTCTCCGGCTGTTGCAAGCTTTCCGTAGTTTACTCCGTCTACTACTAAGTCAGAGGATGTTGAGGATGTTTTTGTGTTTACGATTGTTTGAGGAACAGTTGCCGAAGAGGGGCATGTGCAATCAGAGGATAAGGTGTAGGATATTAAAAGAGAGAATATTAGTAAAGATTTGTTCATTTTATTATTTTTGATAATTAATAATGTATATATACTTATTTATTAATAAAAATATAATATTTTTGAATTGTTACTCATTTAAAATATTTAATTATATTAATTAATACTGTTATATAC
>CAVAIM010000203.1:0-2277 GCA_963588755.1 bacterium
CTGTTGCTTCTATACTACCTATTTCAGTGCTTGTATGCTTACTTGCAATCTGTCAAATAATCAAGTTATCAACTTCAGAGATGATTACATTTATCGTAAGTTCTCTATGCTTAATACTTGGTATTTCACTATTCAACGTAGGTATTGACCTTGCCATTGAACCTATGGGTAAAGAGGTTGGATCAACGCTAATTCAAACAAAGAAAATGAAAGTAGTATTATTCGTATGTTTTGTACTAGGTTTATTAATTACTATTGCTGAACCAGATCTATCAGTACTTGCTCAACAATTAAAGGATGCAATCCCATCAATGTTTGGTCTTGGTGGAGATATGGTATTAATTATTGCTATAGGTCTTGGTGTAGGTATATTTACTGTTATTGGTGTTATTAAGATTATTACAAAGAAGGATTTAACTCAAATATTATTATATTTTTATATGATGTTATTTGCATTCGCAACTCTTTTAATATTCTCAGGAAATGGTGACTTTGTCGCAATCAGTTTTGACTCAGGTGGTGTTACAACAGGTCCTGTTACTGTACCATTTATCATGGCTTTAGGTGCTGGTCTATCATTTACTGTTGGTGGAAGAGATAGAAAAGAAAACTCATTCGGTCTTATTGCCTTATCATCAATTGGACCTATCATTGTTGTAATTCTATTAGGTTTAACTATTAAGAATCTAGATTCTACAGTTTTAGATTACAATAGCCAAGTTTCAAGTGGAGCAGGATATCAATTAGATACTTCAGCTCATTATATATTTGAAGTTATATTAGAACACGCTAAAAGTATTGCGATTGCACTAGGTTGTATCTTTGGTTTCTTTATGATTATTGATTTAATATTCATTAAGCTTCCTGCTAAGGCTATTAAAATTATGATCATGGGTATCTTATATGCATTTGTAGGTCTTGTAATATTCCTATCAGCTGCATCAATTGGTTTCCTTCCTATCGGATTTAAGATTGGTACTGAACTTGCCTCTAACCCTGTTGCACTTGTAATTGTTGGTTTTGTAATTGGTGCCTTAACAGTACTTGCTGAACCTGCTGTAAGAACTCTTACTCACCAAGTAGATGATGTTACAATGGGTGCTATTTCAAAGAAAACACTACTTATTGCTTTATCTATTGGTGTAGGTTTATCAATGATGTTATCAATGATTCGTATTATCTTTAATTTCTCTATTCTTTACTATTTAATACCAGGTTATTTAATTATATTCGGATTATCATTCTTTGTACCACGTATTTATACATGTATTGCCTCTGACGCCGGTGGTGTTGCATCAGGTCCTTTAACTAGTACATTTGTATTACCACTTGCACTAGGTGCTTGTACTGTACTTTGTCCTGATAATATATTCAATAATGGTTATGGTGTAGTTGCGATGGTTGCGATGACACCACTTATTACAATCCAATTATTAGGATTTAAGTCTACTGCAGAAAGAGCTATTATTCACAGAAAGAGAATGAAAGAAATCTCTAAAACAAGTGATGATAACACAATTATTAATTTCTAAGAGAGGTGCGTTATGGATAAAACAAAAAAGACAATTGATGCACCAGTTAAATTAAAGGTGCTTGTAACTATAGTTAATAGAAAAAAGGCTGATTTTTATACATCAGTTCTTGAAGGATTTGATGTTACTACAAGTCAAGTGTTATATGGTAACGGACTTGCAAGTAAACAAATTCTTGCTTACTTAGGTTTAAATAAAACTGAAAAAGCTGTAATTATTTCAATAGTTAAAGAAACAAATGTAAAAGAAATACTTGCTGCATACGAAGATAAATACTTCAAGGTTAAAGATGCTCAAGGTGTTGCGTTTACAATTCCTTTATCACAAATGGTTGGAATAAATGCTTATAAATTCTTAACAAATATGGAGGATTAATATGTCAAAGTCAAATTTCGATTTAATACTTGTTATTGTAAATAATGGTTTTGCTGAAGCTGTAATGGATGCAGCTAGAGAAGCAGGTGCTAAAGGTGGTACTGTAATTAGTGGTAGAGGTACTGCAAAAGAAGAAACTTTAGCTAAATTTAAAATTTTATTAACTCCTGAAAAAGAAATTGTTTTAATTCTTGCAGATGAAGCTATTAAAGAAAATATCTTAGTATCAGTTAATACTCATTGTGGTTTATCTACTGATGCTCATGGTATTGTATTTACACTTCCTTGTGATGAAGTTGTAGGTCTTAAGGCTAAAACTATTACTGAAAAGGAATTAGAAGAGAAAGAATAGATATTAGTAATTAATATC
>CAVAIM010000204.1:0-2274 GCA_963588755.1 bacterium
GTATTAGTAGAAGGACCTAAATGGTGTGGTAAAACATGGACTAGTTTACATCATGCAAATAGTGTGATTTTCTTAGCTGATCCAAAAGGAAATTTTAATAATAAGAGATTAGCTATGATGAATCCTGATTTAGTATTATCAGGAGATTCACCAAGACTTATAGATGAATGGCAGGAAGTGCCTGCAATATGGGATGCGGTTAGAAGTAAGGTAGATTTTTCTAATCAAAAGGGATTATTCATTCTAACTGGTTCAGCTTCAATTAATAAGAATTCATATATTCATACAGGGACTGGAAGAATTGCTCATATGAGAATGAGAACTATGTCTTTATATGAAAGTGGTAAATCTGATGGTAAAGTTTCATTAAGAGATATATGTAATAATCGAGCTCAAGATTGTTTTACTGGTGAGGTTGATTTAAATAACATAATAGAATATATTTTGGTAGGTGGATGGCCATCATCAATAAATTTAGAGATTGATAATGGAATACTAGTATCTAGAGAATATGTTAGATCTATAATTAATGAAGATATTTATAAAGTAGATAATATTAAAAGAGATAAAAGAAAAATCGAATTATTATTACGCTCTTTAGCTAGAAATGAGGCTACAACCGTAACTAATACTACTTTAAAAAGAGATATTAAAGATAAAGATTTTGATGATATTAATATTGATACTGTTAGTGATTACTTAAATGTGTTTAATTCATTATATATAACAGAAAACATACCTCCGTTCTCATCTAACATACGTTCTTCACTACGTTTAAAACAAAGTGAAAAAAGACACTTTGTAGATTCTTCGCTTCCTGCAGCCTTGTTAAATATTACTAAAGATAAACTGTTAAGCGATTTAGAACTCTTAGAACGCTTATTTGAGTCACTTGTAGAAAGAGATTTATTAACATATGTAGAATCATTTAATGGTAAACTATATCATTATCAAGATTATGATAATAATGAAATAGATGCGGTTATTGAGTTAGAAGATGGAGAGTGGTGTGCTATAGAAATAAAGCTTGGTGCTAATCAAATAGAAGAAGCGGCTAAAAATCTAGTTAAATTAAATAACAAGATAAAAGCTCAAGGTGGAAAGCCTGCAAAGAGTTTATGTGTTATATGTGGTTTAACTAATGCAGGATATAAAAGACCTGACTCTGTCTATGTAGTACCTATTACATCACTCAAAGATTAAGAAATCTTGTAAAACTAATTAACTCAAATTGTAAGTATAATGTAAGCCCTTACATTTTATGTTGACATCATTATTTATTGATGTTAGGATAATAGTAGGAGGAAGTATGCATGAATAAGTTTAAAAAGATTAGTTTATTTTTAGTATGTGGTATTATCTTAATACTTTCTAGTTGTAAAAAGAATATTAATTATATAACTGATATACCTGAATATAAAAAATTGACCAAGGAAGTAGATAAAATCGAAGTTCAATATGATACCAATGATGGTTATACTTTTGACTTTACTATAGATGATAGGGATGAATTGAATGAAATAATGGATTTGATATTGAACACTAAACTTGAAAAGTCTACTATAATGGATGGTGGTCATACTGTATTATATATTTATAAAGATTCAAAAGTTTATCGTGTATCCGTAAGATGCGTCGGATACAAAGATCTAGTGTATGCTTTTGAAACATCAGGATTGTATTATAAGATTGAAGAAATATATACTAAAAAATCTAGTAGTTAGTTAATATTTAAGATAAATATAATGACACAATAAAAACCTCTTAAAGTAATTTATTATTACAATAAGAGGTTTCTTTTATTTATATATTCTTTTTACCTACAATGAAGAACTTAACACCTTCATTAGTGTTTAGAATACCATAATCATAATTTAATTTAGTTAATATTTGTTTAACTATATAAAGACCTAATCCATTACCAGTTGAATCTTTCTTTTTATGAGATATATCAACCTTAACAAAAGGATTAAATATAGTTGCTAACTTCTCTTCAGGAATTGATGCATTACTATTAGTAACTTCAATTTGAAATTCAGTCTTAGTATCTTTTAAACTAATCTTAATAGTACTATTATGAGGAGAATTAGTAATCGCATTATTAATTACATTAGATAAAGCTAAAGCCATTTGAGTTTTATCACTAGTAATAATAGAAGAAGTAGTATCAAGTATTAGTGTATGTTCATACTTGGATATAATATCTTTAAATGAATCTAGTTTATTATCAAGTAATTCTTTTAAATCAAATGTTTCAAATGATTCTTTAAAATC
>CAVAIM010000205.1:0-2237 GCA_963588755.1 bacterium
ACCCTACATTTATTCAATATGAAAACATTGAAACTCTATTCATGTTAAATGGTATAGAAGATTATAAGAAACAAATGTTATCTTCTACATATAGATATTCATCTAGTTTATGTAAAGAACTAGAAGCCTTAAGAAAGAAAGGTAAAGAGTTATTTGGACTTGAAGATTTATCTAATTATGTAGCACTTACATCTAATAAAACTTATTCATTTGAAACTAATGGTAACTTAGTTTTAAATAAGAATATAGGGGATAAGATGATAGAGGAGATTACTAAATCTCGTAATGAAAACATTATGTATGTAGTTGCGAATAGTGATGAAAAGATTAAGTTTATAAATAAGTATAAAGTTAAAGAAGATAGTGTTTATACTGTATTTGAAGCTAAGGGTATGGAAGAAGAGTTCGTTGTGGTATATCATATCGCAACTACAAACTCTGATATTTTTGAAAATATTTTTTCAAATAATGTATCATACTCAACAAGCTCTAGAGTATTCTATAATCAATTATATGTAGGTATTACTAGATGTAAGACTAACTTTGTACAAAT
This sequence comes from bacterium, assembly GCA_963588755.1. Taxonomy (GTDB): domain Bacteria; phylum Bacillota_I; class Bacilli_A; order Acholeplasmatales; family Anaeroplasmataceae; genus JAEELC01. The sequence goes on from CAVAIM010000205.1 coordinate 554, forward strand.
TGAAGATAGTTCTCTACTTGGTACTAATACTATTACAGCTTTAAAAGAATTAATCCTTGAACTTAAGGAAGAGAATGTTAATTTATTCTTAAGCGAAATGTTAAGTGATAAGGTTAACTACTACTATAGAGCGTTAGAATCATTTAGAGCTCTAGACTTTGAAGGTGCTAAAGAGAACTTAACATTCTATACTGGTGAAGATTATTTTAATTTAAGAGATATAATATCTAGTATTGATATTTATAATGAAACTAAGGATGACTCTAGTCTTATTGTTTATGCAAATAAGCTTAAACACTCTGATAGATTAGATTTAGTAAGAATTATTTATATAGTTATTGATAAACAAGAGTTAATTAAGATTATTGATTTAAAAGAGAAGAATATAGAATTAAGTGATAATGAGATAGCTAATATAATTAAAGATTATAATAAATATTTAGATAATCTAGATATAGCGGAGTTTAATCGTATAGGATATTTTGAAAGAAAAAAGAAAATACTAAAGAGTAAGATTAATAGTATAAAGATTGAGGTAATTAAATAATGATTGATGTAGTTGAAGCACTAAATATTGAAGAAATGGATTCATATATTGAGTATAAGAATAAATCATTAAATGATACTATTTCTTTATATAATGAATTAATTAAAAATTATAAATCATTTGTAAATAGTTATAATGATTCACTAGTATCTATTACTGATACCTTGCTTAAGAAGATTGATTTACTATATGATAATATGAATAACTTCTTAAATACTTATGATAATCTAATAAAGAAGATTAATGAGGCTAAAGAAGAATTACTAAATAGTAAAGAATATAGCGGAGATATAAGTAAAGAGATTAATCAAGAGCTTATAGCTAAGCTTGAGGCTGAGCTAGAGAGAGCTAAGGCGTCAGTTCTAACTTTAATTGATTCTTATATTGAAGACTTTAAGCAAAGCCAAAAACTTATTGATAAGGCTCAATCTAGACTATCTCGTTTAAAACAAAAGGAATTAAAGAATATAGAATAAAGGGATTCTTATGAATTGTTTAGTTGTTTACAATCCTTATTCTAAAAAGAATAAGATTGAAAAGAATAAAGATTATATTAGAACTCGTCTTTCTGTTAAATATAGTGTAGTAGATTTCTACAAAACAGAAGGAGTTAAATCTATAACTAATTATTTAGAATTAAATTCTTCTAATTACGATTTAGTTATTGTATCAGGTGGAGATGGTACTGTAAATGAAGCTATTAACGGATTAGCTAAATCTAATTATAAGGGATCATTCTCAGTAATTCCTTCAGGTACTTGTAATGATTTTTCCACTCTTCTTAAGTATTCAAAGAATATTAAAAAACAGTTAGATAATATACTAGTAGGTACTCAAGTATCACTTGATATATGTAAACTAAATGATACATATTTTACTTATGGTTTAGCTATAGGTAAGTATACTGATGTATCTTATAAAGCTGATAGACGCGTTAAACGCTTATTTGGGCGTCTTGCCTACTTTATTACAGGTTTTAAAGAATTCTATAAATATACACGTCTTGATCTAGATTTAGAAATAGATGGAACTAAGATTAGTGGTACATACTATACTGTACTTGTTTTAAATAGTGATAAGGTAGCAGGATTTAAAATAAAGAATAATGTAAAACTTGATGATTGTTTGATTGATGTT
>CAVAIM010000206.1:0-2212 GCA_963588755.1 bacterium
ATCTAATACTAATGTAAGAAATGTATTTGATTATTTATATAATGATTTAAATGAAAAACAAGTAAGAAAGTTTAATCCTGATAAGATTTATAAGAATCAAGGTAAGGCAGAAATTGCAAATTATCCTACTAACTTTAAAGAAATTGAAATGAAGGGTTCTTTTGATTTTTCTCATAAGAAGGATTTATTAGATAAATGGAAACGTTAATATGAGCGATAAAATACTTGAAGTTAAAAATATAAGTAAAAAATATGGTAAAAGATTAGTTCTTGAAGATATTTCTTTTGATGTATATAAAGGTGAATTCTTAAGTCTACTAGGTCCTTCTGGTTGTGGTAAAACCACAATTTTAAGAATACTTGTAGGAATTGATTCTCCATCAAGTGGTAAGCTTATTAAAAATGGAGAAGATATTACAAATCTAGAACCAAAGAAACGTAATATTGGTATTGTATTTCAAAACTATTCATTGTTCCCTAATATGAATGTATATGATAATATTGCATATGCATTAAAGACTAAGAAACTATCTAAAGAAGAAATTAATGAGAAAGTTTTAAATATTATTTCAGTTGTAGGACTTACTGATCATATTTATAAAAAGCCTAAGAATTTATCGGGTGGTCAACAACAGCGCGTTGCGATAGCACGTACGCTAGTTTTAAACCCTGATATTATTCTATTTGATGAACCTATGTCAGCACTTGATGCGTCTATCAAGATCTCGTTAAGAAATGAACTTAAAGAAATTCAAAAGAAAACTAATTCGACAATGATTTATGTAACTCATGATCAAGAAGAAGCATTTGCCTTATCTGATAGAATTATGGTATTAAATGATTCTAAGATTATGCAATTTGATACACCATATAATATTTATAACAATCCATCTTGTGAATTTGTAAAAGAATTTATTATAAATCACTTAGATATGAAGGTTAAATCTATTGAAGAATCTATTAGTAAAAAGAGTGAGAATTAATCATGAATAAGGTATTGAAATTCTTTAAACATGAATACTTGCGACTATTTGCGATTATTCTTATTTTTATATTTGCGTTTCTTCCTTTCTTAACCATATTATTTAATATTAAATCTAGTGATTTATCTTATGTATTTAGTGATCATTTATTCTATGAATCACTAGGTAATTCACTAGCTTATACATTGATTAGTACAATAATTACAGTAGTACTTTCTTGCATTCTAGCTTATCTTTTAAATGAATCATCTATTAAACACAAAAATATATTTGTAACTATTTTAACACTAGGTCTATTAGTACCTACACTTTCAATAGGTCTTGGTGTAAGATTACTATTTGGTAAAAATGGATTTATTGATAATATGTTTCATCTAGAAATAGACGGAACAGGATACTTAGGTTTAATAATTGCATCTGTCATATCAAGCTTTCCGGTTACTTTTGTAATAATATATGACGCACTAAAGTATGAAGATAAAGCTCCATATGACGCGGCTAATGTAATGGGAATAGGAAGAGTTAGTACTTTCTTTAAAGTAACGCTGCCTTATTTAAAGGTTGCGCTAATCAGTTCGTTTTTCGCAAGCTTTGCGTGGATATTCTCAGACTATGGAATTCCGATGGAGGTTGCAGGAAAGACACAAACACTTCCAATTTATCTATATAATCAAGTATTAACTAAGTTTGAATTCGGAAGAGGAAGTATTGCAGGACTATTCTTACTAATACCTGCACTACTATCTTTCTTATTTGATTTAGTATTTAAAGAAAATGCAAGTAAGGATAGTCAAGCTAAATTAATTAAGTCTAGTAAAAGATTTAATATTATAACTAGTATTATAATTGTAATTGTATCTTTTATATTATTTATTCCTCAATTATCATTTATAGTACTTGCGTTTGTTAATTCTTACCCTAATGATATGCATATATCATTTTATAATTTTAAAGCTTTATTTGTATCATCATACGGACTTCCTATATCAAAGTATTTATATAATTCCTTAATTATAGCCTTACTTACTGCAGTATTTGGTACAATACTAGCCTACATTTGTGGATACTTATCTACTCGTATTGAAGGTAAGATGGGTAAAGTTGTAAATTTATTTGCAGTATCTACTATTGCCTTACCTGGTATAGTACTAGGCCTTGGTTACATGATTTTATTTAAGAATACCAAAGGATTCTTTTATGGTACTATTGGAATACTAGTTGTAGTAAAT
>CAVAIM010000207.1:0-2211 GCA_963588755.1 bacterium
TTGAATTTAAGCTAAATTGCAAACTTTTTAAACAAAAACTCGATTTTGTAAAGAAAAAGTGCCTAAATTTTAAAATTTAAGCACAAAATACATATAAATAAATACCAATAAATTGAACAATGGCACCGCCTAGGACAAACAAATGCCACAAAAAGTGAGCTGATTCAGTCTTTCTAAATACTGCAAAAGGAATCATACCTAAACAATATACTATACCACCTGATAAGATATAACCAAATAGATTAGGGTTATATTTAATCCAGCCTGGTACCATAGCTAAAGCTGACCAACCAATAATAAAATACAATGGGAAGTTTACTTTCTTAACTCTTTCAGGACCAAATACACAAGTTAGTGTAATTCCTAATATGGTTAAAGCCCACATTATACAAAAGTAAATAACGCCTAAAATTTGTCCGTTAGCTGGGTATTCTCTTCCTAACTCTATTAATTGAAGTGGCGCAAAAGTAGAGGCAATAAGTAAGTAAATAGATGTATAATCAAATCTTCTCCAAATTCTTTTAACCTTACTTCTCCATCTAAACGCATGATATAAACATGAATTAATGCACATGAAGAATAAGCCTAACATATAGATTATAGATGATAAAATTTGATATCCATCAACACTTTTCTTTAATAGTAGTACAAGGCCAAGGATTGCAAAAACGCAACCAATACCATGTGATACACTAGAACCAACTTCTTCTATAACACTTCTCTTAGGAGGTTCTACAATAGGATGTTTAATAAGACTTTTATTATGTTTGATTTGTCTTTTAACTCTTTTAATTTCCTTTTGGAAATTATTTTTTTCTTTTTCCATAATTAATGTGCCAATATCTCACAATGATCTTCAAATACTGCAATAGTATATTCCCATTGTGCTGAATCAGAACCATCTTGAGTATAAATTGTCCAATCATTAGAAGCGTCTAAGAATACATGACGCTTACCCATATTTACCATTGGTTCAATAGTAAATACCATACCTGGTGTGATTAACATACCAGTCTTCTTTTTACCAACATGACATACATAAGGATCTTCATGAAGTTCAAGACCAACACCGTGACCTCCAACTTCTTTTACTACTGAATATCCATAAGATGTAGCCATCTTATTGATAATATAACCAATATCTCCTAAAGTTGTCTCCCATGGAACTAGTGATTCAAATGCTTTATCAAGCATCTTCTTAACTCTTTCGCATAATTCTTGACGTTCTTTAGTAGTATCACCGATTATAAACATTCTTGATGAATCACCATAATATCCCTCAACATATGTAGTGCAGTCAACATTTACAATATCTCCTGGCATTAATACATCTTTCTTTGATGGAATACCATGACATACTGCATCATTAATAGATGTACATGTATATGCAGGATATCCTTCATAACCATATACTGCAGACTTACCACCAAATTCAATTGATTTAATTCTTACAATTTCATCAATTTCATGTGTAGACATATAAGGTCTAATTTGTTTTGCAACTTCATCTAATACCTTAGTATTTGCAATACTTGCTTTACGGATACCTTCAATTTGTTCATCACTTTTTATCATGTCATCTCTAGGTACTTCTACACCTTGAGCCTTAAGTTCATGAATTCGTTCCAATATTTTATCTCTATTCATTTTAATATCACCTTTCATAATAATTTTTTCTAAAATATTATACATCATTTTGAGTAATTATTAAAATAATATGATATAATTTTATAGGTGATTAAAATGAGTATATTAAAATCAATATATGATAAATATGATACTATTATTTGTCTTGATACAGAAACTACAGGTCTAGACTTTAAAAAAGATCAAATAATAGATTTAGGTGTAATAGAGGTTAAGTCTGTTCGTGACGAACTATACATAACTGATGAGATTAATTCTTTAATTAAATTAGTAGACCCTAATCAAAAACTACCAGAAGAAATTGTAAAACTTACACATATAACAGATGATATTTTAGCCTCACAAGGTGAGGATATAGAAACTGTTAGACAATTATTTTTAAATATTCTATCTAAACCTGGTAAAAAGCTTATCGCAACTTATAATGCTCAATTTGATTTATCATTCTTAAGTTATTTCTTAAGAGGATATAAAGTTGAAAATTGTGACTTCTTAGATATTTTAACTATCTATAAGGATAGAGCTTTATACCCTCATAAATTATTTAATGCAATAGAACACTAT
>CAVAIM010000208.1:0-2201 GCA_963588755.1 bacterium
AGAGAATTGAAGATAATAGAAATAAAGTAGTTGAATATGCAACTGTCGCTACTCTTGATTGGTTAAGAAAATCAGGTAGAGTTACTGCAAGTAAAGCTTTCTTTGGTAATTTATTCCAAGTTAAGCCTATTTTAATTGCAGATGCTCATGGTGCTCAAACTGCATACAAGAAGGCTAAAGGTAGAAAGAATGCTTTAACTATGATTGTTGATCTATTAAAGGAAAATATTATTGATTCAGAAGATCAAACAATCTTTATCGGACACGCTGATTGTAGTGAGGAAGAAATTAATATTGTAAAAGATTATATTAAACAAACTATTGATTGTAAGGACATTTATGTACTTCCTATCGGACCTATCGTAGGTGCAAGTGTAGGTCCTGATACTATTGGTGTTTGGGCTTTCGGTAAAGAAGTTACTTATGTAGCCCAAGAGGATTAATATGGAGTCTATAAGTTCAAATAAATATTACTCAATGTTGAATTCGGGACTAGAAAATTTAAAATTACATGAAGAAGAAGTTAATAGTTTAAATGTATTTCCTATTCCTGATGGAGACACTGGTAAAAATATGCGTATGACACTTGAGGGTGGTATTAACCATATTAGTGATAACTCTTTAGAGATATCATTAATGTCTAAGGAATTAGGTAGAGGAATGTTAATGAGCGCTCGTGGTAACTCTGGTGTTATCTTAAGTCAATTTTTTGCAGGTATGGCAAATGGATTTAAGGATGAAAATGAGGTTACTATTGAAAACACAAAAAAAGCTTTTTCTGAAGGTGTTAAAAAAGCATATAGTGCAGTAATTAATCCTGTAGAAGGTACTATTTTAACTGTTGTTAGAGAAGCTAGTGAAAAGACTAACACTAAAGATATTAATTCTATTGAAGAATATTTTGTTACATGGTTAAAAGAGGCTAATACAAGTTTAGCTAATACTACTAATCTATTAAAAGAATTAAAAGAAGCTAATGTAATAGATTCAGGCGGACAAGGTATAGTCTACATTGTAGAAGGTATGTATGATAATCTATGCGGTAAAGAAACTCATACAACAACTAACGTAGCTAAAACTAATAGTGAATTAAATCCTAATTTATTTACTAAGGATATGACTTTACAATTTGGATATTGTACTGAAATATTAGTAAGACTACAAGAAGCTAAATGTGATGTAGAAAACTTTAAAGCTGATACCTTTATTGACTATTTAAAGACTATTGGAGATTCTATAGTTTGTTTTAAGGATGATTCTATCATTAAAGTACATGTACATACATTTACTCCCTATAAAGTTTTAGAGTTAGGTCAAAAGTATGGTGAGTTCTTATCAATTAAGATTGAGAACATGATGTTACAAAATGAAGCTAAAAAGGAATTAGATTTAAAAGCACTAAAACAAATTAAAAGAAATAAGAAGAGAGTAAAATATGCAAGTGTAGCGGTTGCTCAAGGTGACGGTGTAAAGGATGCATTCGAAAGCTTTGGTGTAGATTATGTAATTGATGGAGGACAAACTGAAAATCCATCAAGTGAAGATTTCATAGAAGCTTTTAAGTCAGTTAATGCAGATAATATATTTGTATTCCCTAATAACTCAAATATTATACTTGCCGCAAGTAATGCTAAAGACTTATATAAAGATAGTAATATTATAATTATACCTTCTAAAAACATTGGCGAAGGTTATGCAGCCCTTTCAATGATTGATTATACTTCTGATGATTTGGAAGAAATTACAGATAACTTTACCCAAAGTATTAAGGCAGTTGATACTATTTTAATCTCAAAGGCTATAAGAGATGCAAGACTAAATAATGTTGATATTAAATTAGGTTCTTATATTGCAATAAGTAAAGGTGAAGTTGTATCTAGTTCATTTGATTTGCTTGAAACTATAGAACAAGCACTTAATACAAAAGATGAGTCTTCACGCTCTATGGCAAACATTATTGTAGGAAAGAATACAAGTGGTGATGACACTGATAGGCTTAAGAATTTATTAAGTGATAAATTTGCTCTTGAGGCTGATTCATCATACGGAGGACAAGATGTATATGATTACATCTTAGTTATAGAATAATGGAATATTTTAATTATCCTTATTTTCATTTAATATTATTAGTGGTTGCGATAATCAGCTATATTATAGGATCAATTAATCCTGCAATTATAATGTCTCATATTTTATATAAA
>CAVAIM010000209.1:0-2192 GCA_963588755.1 bacterium
TATCTATTGTATATTTATGCCTATAATTTTATAATATATTTATGAAAATAATTAAAAAAATAGCGTTTTTTATCTTACTTCCAACGTTTTTATTCATTCTTATTACTTCTATTTATGAAAATGTGAAAATAGCTAAAAAACTTGATAAATTCTTAGAAAATTCAATACTTGATGAAGTAAATTCTAACTCAAATAATAAGTATTATTATCATAGTGATGACTCGTATTATTCTAGATATAAATATTTAAATCCAGGTAATTTTTGTGATGTAATTTTAACCACATATGGTGCTCCTTCAACACCTGTTTTACATGATCTTGTTACATGGACTATAGGAGGACATGCGGCTATATGTGGTATGAGTTATCAAGATGAATATTTTGGCTTTACTCAAAATATTACTCTAGAAACTACTCTTGATAGTATGTATAATAGTGCATATTATATAACTTCAAATTCATGGGATGATACTTATTATTATCCAAATTATTATATTTTTAGAATAGAATTAACAAAAGAACAATCTTATATCATATTTAATGAGGCTGTATCTATGTTAGGGGATCCTTATAATTTTATGTTTGTAACTAATTATAAAGATAAGTCTTATTGTTCTGACTTCATTTCTAAAGCCTTTAAAAAGGCTGATATCAATCTAAATTATGATTTTGGTACTACAACTGTCCTCGATTTAGCCGCTTCAGATAAATGTGAGCTTATAGGATATAAGAAGTACGAAAATAATATATCATACTACTACACTTTATAAGGCTATTTTTAGCCTTTTTTCTTTAATTAAAGTGTATTTTATGGTATACTTTATATCGTGAGGTGATACCTTGTCATATGTAGCTTTATATAGAGCTTATAGACCACAAACATTTTTAGAAGTAGCTGGTCAAAAGCCTATTATTCAAACATTAAAAAATGCAATAAAACTTAATAAAGTAGCTCACGCATACCTATTTGCAGGACCTCGTGGTACAGGTAAGACAACTATGGCTAAAATTATGGCTAAAGCTCTAAATTGCCAAAAAGGACCTACTCCTGATCCATGTAATGAATGCGAAATATGCAAAGGTATTACTAAAGGTAGTATTTCTGATGTAATTGAAATTGATGCCGCAAGTAATAACGGCGTTGATGAAATTAGAGACTTAAGAGAAAGTGTTAAATATTCTCCTTCGCTATGTAGATATAAAGTATACATTATTGACGAGGTTCATATGCTTTCTCAAGGTGCCTTCAATGCCTTACTTAAGACACTTGAAGAACCACCACATAATGTAATATTTATTCTCGCAACTACAGAGCCTAATAAAATACCAGCTACAATCTTATCTCGTTGTCAAAGATTTGACTTCCAAGCTGTAAGTGAATCTGATATTATTTCTAGACTTGAACTTGTATGTAAGAGTGAAAACTTAAATGTAGATCATGACGCCCTATCTTTAATCGCATCTATTTCTGAAGGTGGTATGAGAGATAGTTTATCTCTTCTAGACCAAGCTATTTCATATAGCACTGATAATCACATTACTGAACATGATGTTTTAGAGATTTCAGGTAATGTATCAGATACTAATATCTTAAATTTAATGAAGGCTGTTAATGAATCTAGAGAAAGTGATGCTCTTGATATATTATCAAGTGTACTTGAGAGTGGAAAAGAAATATCTAAAGTTATTTCTGATATTACTTTCTTCTTAAGAAATATTTTACTTTTTAAAATAAATAAAATAGATTCAACTAAGAAACTATATTCAAGTGGCGAATATATTACATTTGCGAGTCAGTTAGATAATTCACTTATTTTTAAATATTTAGACTTATTAAATGAAACTCTAAATAATATAAAATATACAAACCAAAAGCGTGCTTTCTTTGAAATATGCATCATCAAGATGTGTGATAGAAAGTCACTTGATTACAATGCACTACTACGTAAAATTGATGCATTAGAACGTAGAATTATAAACTTAGAGACTACTGGTGTTGAACACACCGAACCTAAGAGGGAAATATACGTTCCTAAATTTGAAGAAATTGATAGAACAAATATCAAATATGATACTTCTAAATGTATAGATGTTAAAGAAATTAATGAAGTAATTAATAATGGTGATAAACAAATTAAATCTGATGTAGTCTTTAAACTATCAGGTTTGATTAACATCAATCCTCTTCTTAC
>CAVAIM010000210.1:0-2185 GCA_963588755.1 bacterium
GTGATATAAATTCACCTGGTTTAAAGGCTAGATTCTCATTTAAGGTTTATAAAAATAATGATTTTAAACTTCGTTTCTATTTACCTAAAGATGATGACGGAAACATTTTAACTGTTTTAGGTGAATATGGTCTAGCTTTCAACACTAGAGAAATTGAAATCATGGGATATTGTCAGGACAAAATTACTGATAGGGGACAAGCTAAGGATTTTGAATATACTTACTTTTTTGATGAAAATGATGATTTTGTACTTCATGTAACGACTAACGGAGAAGAATTCTACCTTATTAATCCTACATTAATTTTAAAAGATAAGTATTTAAATCCAGGTAAACCACATAAGCTTGCACTTGTATTAGTAAATAATCAAAAGTTAAGCGAACGACTTCCTTTTAAAGCTATTGCGGATGGCTTTGACTTGAAAGCTAATGATAGAGTATTACTTAAACCGGATTCAAAAGAAGAAGAGCCAAAAGAGGTTAGTGTATTCAAGGTTATAAATGTATTTGAAAATGAATTAGATTTACCTATTGCCTTTTATGATAAGGTAATTGATAAGGTTGATAATTTTACTAACTAATTTACTTAATTTATTGATTTATTAGTTAAAGTTGAGTAAAATTATAATTGTGTTAAAATTAACATATGAGATACCTAAGGAGGAATTATTATGGGTATGTTTGATAATTTATTAGCTAACCTAAAAGCTAAGAGAAAAACTATAGTTTTAACAGAAGGTACTGATGCAAGAATTTTATCTGCAGCAGAAAGACTTCTTAAAGAAGATTTAATGGATGTTATTCTTTGTGGTAATAAGGAAGAAGTAGCTAAGGCTGCTCAAGACAACGGTTTTGATGTATCTAAGGCAACTGTTCTTGATCCTTTAAACTATGAAGGTTTTGATGATATGGTTTCTACAATGGTAGAATTAAGAAAGGGTAAGATGACTGCTGAAGAGTGTGCTGCTCTTTTAAAGAAGTCTAATTACTTTGGTACTATGCTTGTAAAGATGGGTAAGGCTGATTCTTTACTTGGTGGTGCTACTTATTCAACAGCTGATACAGTTAGACCTGCTTTACAACTTGTAAAGACTAAGAAGGGTGCTAACCTAGTTTCATCTTGTTTCATTTTAGTTCGTGAAAAAGATGGTGTTGAAGAAAAGATTGCAATGGGTGACTGTGCAATTAATATCTCTTATGAAGATACAGTTGATAAGGCAACTGGTGAAGTTAAGGTTAAAGCTTGTGACAAACTTGCAGAAGTTGCAGTTGAAACAGCTAAGACAGCTAAGTACTTCGGTATTGATCCAAAGGTTGCAGTATTATCATTCTCAACTTATGGTTCAGGTAAAGGTGGTACTGTTCAATTATCTCATGATGCAGTTATCGCTGCTAGAGAAAAGGATCCTAGCCTAGTAATCGATGGTGAATTCCAATTCGACGCTGCAGTTAGCCCTGTAGTTGCAAAGACTAAGTGCCCAGATTCTAAGGTTGCTGGTCAAGCTAATACATTCATCTTCCCTCTAATCGAAGCTGGTAACATTGGTTATAAGATTGCTCAAAGATTAGGTGGATATGAAGCTTATGGTCCTATTCTTCAAGGTTTAAATGCTCCAATCAACGATTTATCTCGTGGATGCAATGCTGATGAAGTTTATAAGATGGCAATCATCACTGCTGGTATGGCTGAATAATATTAAAATAACAAAGGTTAAGTTAATTCTTAGCCTTTTTATTATGCATTTAAGCTTATATTTAGTATAATATAACTCGAGGTATATTATGATTAAAATTGATTTAGTAACTGGCCTTTTAGGCAGTGGTAAAACAACATTTATTAAAAATTATATAAATCATTTAAAATCTCTTAAACTTAAAGTATGTTTAATTGTTAATGATTACGGAGCTGTTAATGTAGATACTCTAATATTAAATGAATTAGGAGTAGATATTGAATCAGTCGCATCAGCTTGTGACTCTAGTTGTCATATTAGACGTCTTAAGACTAAACTTATTACCATAATGATGAAGCATTATGATTATGTAATTATTGAACCTAGTGGTATATTTGATACTGATGAACTATTTGATTTAATGTATGAAGAACCTGTATCTAGTGCTTTTACAATTAATAATATCTTTTGTTTATATGATATCAATAATGGATGTTTAAGCAAAGAAGAGG
>CAVAIM010000211.1:0-2180 GCA_963588755.1 bacterium
TAATGCTATACCTTAACTATATTATACCATATCAGGAAGTTAGTATTGCAAAATTTAAAGAGGGAGGAATTTAACTTTTCATTTAAGAATTCAATCGAGAAATGTTAATTTTATATTGACTTGAATAATGGCTTTTAGTATAATTGTTTTGCTAAGGTGATTTTATGAAGTATACTATTCTAGAACTTAGAAAACTTAATCTACCTTTAAGTGAAACTAATGAATTCGATTTTAGTGAAGAACTAAACGGTTTTGAAGATATTTTATCTTCATCTAAGGCAGCTGTTGAAGAAACTTTATCTAAACTTGATGATAATTTTTATCACTTAAAAGCGCATATTAAGATTGACTTAGTCTTAGAGAGTGCTATAACACTTGAAAAAGTTCCTTATGCGATTGATACTATTCTTAATGTTGATTATACAACTTTACAGAATGTTACTGATGAAGACGCTATTATAGTTGAAAACAATACGATTGATACTTATGATGCGATTCTTACAGAAATCCTTTGTCAAAAACCTATGACCGTAAGAAATGAAGGCGAGGAATTTGAAAGCGATGTAGTAGAAGAGGAAGATAAGATTAATCCTGCTTTCGCTTCATTAGCAGACTTCTTAAAAAAATAGGAGGTGTAACATATGGCAATAGTACCACAACGTCGTACTTCAAAGATGAAGAAGAGAATGAGAAGATCTCATTTAGCTTTAAATGTTCCAGGTATGATCGTTTGTCCTAACTGTGGTGAATTAACTTTATCTCACCGTGCTTGTTCTAATTGTGGATTCTACAAGGGTAAACAAGTATTAACTATTAAGGATACAAAAGAATCTGAATAGTTTATAGAAATAGAAGCATTAAGCTTCTATTTTCTATTTATGGAGGAAAAATTATGTTAGAACATATAACAGTATTAAAAGAAGAGGCTGTAGAACAACTAAATATTAAGCCAGATGGTATCTATGTCGATATGACTTTAGGTGGTGGAGGACATTCATCTTTAATTTTGTCTAAATTAACAAGTGGTCATTTATATTCATTTGATCAAGATGATTATGCAATTGCACGTGCTAAGGAAAGACTAGATAAAGTATCAAGTAACTATACAATCATAAAATCAAATTTTAAATATATTAAATCTAAACTAGCTGAACTTGGTGTAGGACATATAGATGGTGTTTTATATGATCTTGGTGTATCAAGTTTCCAATTTGATGATGAGACTAGAGGTTTCTCATATAGAATGGATGCAGAACTAGATATGAGAATGGATAGAAGCCAAGAGCTTTCAGCTAAAACTATCGTAAATGAGTGGAGTGTTTCTGAACTAATTGAAATATTCTATAAGTATGGAGAAGAGAAATTCTCAAAACAAATTGCTTATAAGATAGATGAGGCTAGAAAACAAAAACCAATTAATACTACTTTTGAACTTGTAGATATTATTAAGAGTGCACTACCAGCTAAAGTGTTAAACCAAAAAGGACATCCTGCAAAGAAGATATTCCAAGCTTTAAGAGTTGCGGTTAACGATGAATTAAGAGTATTTGAATACAGCTTAAATGACGCACTTTCAATGCTTAATAAAGGTGGAAGATGTGTTGTAATTACATTCCAATCTTTAGAAGATAAGATATGTAAACATACATTTAAAGAAGTTTCAACTCTAAATATTCCAGCCGGTCTTCCTATTCAAACAAGTAATATGAAGGCTCCATTTACTCTAATCACTAGAAACGCAATTGTTCCAAGTGATGATGAAATTGAAAACAATAATCGTAGTCATTCTGCAAAAATGAGAGTTTTAGAAAAAAATTAATATTAAAATTACATCTTTTGCATTATAATAAAATTACTAAAGGAGTTGGATTAGTATGAATGATGTCACTAATATAATTAATGAATTCAATACTTTATTAACAAAACAACATTTTTTATGTGATGATGTTGTTGTTAAGTATCTAGATGATTTATGTGAATCTTTAAACCTAGATCAAATATTTGTAGTTACTAATTCAATTGAGCCTAATAACTATTTATATTCTTATGTTTCAAGTAAAGGCGAATTAGCCGTAACAATGCATAAAAATTTATTTGTTGTACCTAATGAGTCTCTTAAGGAAATGGCAAAACTATTTTCAAAACAAGAGCCTCAAGTTATAACTGATAAGATATCCCTT
>CAVAIM010000212.1:0-2163 GCA_963588755.1 bacterium
ATTTGATATTAATTATTTCACTTTTAATATTTATAAAAAAAGTGTATAATAGTTAAGCATTTGAATTATATCATTAAAAATTTATTAGGAGGAATTTTTATGTCTGATCAATTAACACAACAAGAACAAGTAAGACGTGAAAAGTTAGAAAAATATAGAGAATTAGGCATTGATCCATTCGGTCAAAGATATGACGTAAGTGATCATGCTGAAGATTTAAAAGCTAAGTATTCAAATTATTCTGAGGAAGAACTTGAATCAATGGAATCTCATGGTAATATTGCAGGAAGAATTATGTTTATCCGTAAGATGGGTAAGGCTAGCTTCTTCTCAATTCAAGACAAGTCTGGATTTATGCAAGTATACATCAGAAAAGATGTAGTTGGTGAAGAACAATACCAAGTATTCAAACTTGCTGACATCGGTGATATCGTTGGTGTTGAAGGTACTATGATGAAGACTCAAACTGGTGAATTAACACTTCGTGCTACAAAGTATACTCACCTTACTAAGGCTTTAAAACCATTACCTGAAAAGTTCCATGGTTTAACTGATACTGAGGAACGTTATAGACGTAGATATCTTGATTTAATTATGAATCAAGATTCTAAGAGAGTAGCTATCTTACGTCCTAGAATTGTTAGAGCTATGCAAGAATACTTTGACAATCTAGGTTTCATTGAAGTTGAAACTCCAGTTCTACAAAACATTCAAGGTGGTGCTTCTGCGCGTCCATTCATTACTCATCACAACGCACTTGACTGTGACTTCTACTTACGTATTGCAACAGAATTACATTTAAAGAGACTTATCGTTGGTGGTTTAGAGAGAGTATATGAAATCGGTAGAATCTTCAGAAATGAAGGTATGGATAGAACTCACAACCCTGAATTCACTACAGTTGAATTATATCAAGCATTCGGTAATCTAGAATCAATGATGGAATTAAATGAAGGTGTATTTAGATACTGCGCTGAAAAGGTTATTGGTAAGGAACAATTCAAGAACCCATTCAATCCTGAAGGTGAATTAATTGATATTTCTAAACCATTTAGAAAAGTTACTATGTGTGACTTAATTAAGGAAAAGACTGGTGTTGATTTCAAGAACAATAACTATACTTTAGAAGAAGCTAAAGCTTTAGCTAAAGAACACAATGTTCCAGTTGAACCTCATTTCCAAGTAGGACACATTATCAACGCATTCTTCGAAGAGTTCTGTGAACACACATTAGTTCAACCTACATTCTTAATGGGACACCCAATTGAAATATCTCCTCTAACAAAGAAAGATCCATCTGATCCTCGTTTCGTTGAACGTTTTGAATTATTCATTGGTGGACATGAATTTTCTAACGCTTATACAGAGTTAAATGACCCAATCGATCAAAAGGAACGTTTCTTAGAACAACTTGCTGAAAAGGATGCAGGAAACGATGAAGCTAACGGTATGGACCAAGACTTCTTAGATGCACTTGAATATGGTATGGCACCTACAGGTGGTATCGGTATTGGTGTTGATAGATTCTGTATCTTCTTAACTGAAACTGAATCTGTTAGAGACGTTTTACTATTCCCACAAATGAAAACTAGAAACTAATTATAATAAAACTCTTTATTTTCATAATAGAGAGTTTTATTTCTATCTAAACAAGGAGACTATATGACAATTTATAATGATTATGACTCATGGAAGTTAGAAAACATTGATTTAATAAATGAATTACTTAAATCAGATAGCGCTATAATTGCAAGATTTAAGCATGTTATATTAATTTGTGATTATTTGTATCAAGAAAGTACTCAAAAAGCTTTAGATGAATATCTTGATGTAATATTTGAAACTGCATTTAATTATCTAAGTGCTCATATTGACACTATTTCTAACATATTAAAAAAAGAATATAGAGGTAACATGAAAGCTTTAGAGGCTAATGCAAAAACTATTAATCTTCTTCTTTATACTCATGATTTCGAAAATGAATTAGATAATCTTGAAAGTGTAACTGAAAAAGATAAGTCTAAATTAGAAGATTTTGAAACTAAAGTATTATCTTATGTAGAAAGTCATACTGAAGCCCCTGATGAATTATTTAGAATACTTGATGATATTTCCTTATCTATCTTTGATGAAGATTATCAAGATACTAATTCAATTCTATAT
>CAVAIM010000213.1:0-2158 GCA_963588755.1 bacterium
CCACTAGACAAAGCTGTTTCGTCAAGTGACAAAAATCAAGTAAAGATTAAGAAATATAAACAATTATGTTTTGCATATTTACATCAAGCATCAACATCTAAAATTAAAACACTACTTAAGAAGTTGTATTTAGTAATATTTTGTAATAGTGATAAGAAGTGTAGTAAGTTAATTGATAAGATTGAAAGTTTAGCTAAAGTGAATAACAATAATAAGGATGCTAAACTTGTTGGTGAGATTACATTTACTCCAACTGAAAGTAATACCTTATTTAATGTTGAATGGTTTGATCGTGCTATTTTACATAAGTTTGAGGACTATGAGTTCTATATTCCAGTTAAGTATCATGAAATACTAACTCAACAATTTGGAAGCTATCTCGAATATCCTAAGGATTTAAAGAATTCTAATAGTCATGGTGTATGTTTCTTTGACTTTAATAAACCATATGACGCTTATAAAGATATTAGTAAAGATGAGTTTATGAAATTAATTAATGATTTTGAATATTAATAGAGGTATATTATGATTGCAATATTAATGGCTGCAGGTCTTGGAACTAGAATGAGACCTTTAACTAATTTTCATCCTAAACCTTTAGTTAAGGTATTTAATAAATCAATGATTGAAACTATTATTGATGGATTAATGCCTGTTGTTGATAAGATTTATGTTGTCACTGGTTATTTAGGCGAACAATTTAATTATTTAGAAGATAAATATAATAATTTAGTGGTTGTTCCTAATTTAGAATATGAAACAATTAATAATATTTCATCTATTCGTGCGGTGAGAGATATTATGGGGCAAGATGACACATTTATTTGTGAAGCTGATCTTTATGTATCGGACGCTTCTATATTTAAACAAGATTTAAATTATTCTTGTTATTTTGGAAAAATGGTTAGTGGTAAATCAGATGACTGGGTGTTTGATTTAGATTCTAATGGCTATATTACAAGAGTTGGTAAATATGGCGCTGATCAATACAATATGTGTGGTGTTTCTTTCTTTAAAAAGCCTGATGCATTAATCATTAGAGATGAAATAGATAAGATATATGCAAGTGATAAAGAGTTCAAAGATTTATTTTGGGATGATGTTGTAAACATGAACCTAGATAAACTTAGACTTAAGGTGCTTGAAGTTAAGACTAACCAAATAGTTGAGATTGATTCAGTTAAAGAATTAGAAGTAATTGATCCTAACTATAAAGAATATAATAGATATGAATAGTGTTCATTTTGAACTTTTAAATTGTAAAGAATGAACATTTAAGATTGATTTTTAAGTCTTATAATATTACAATTGTTTAGAAAGGGAGCAGGGCAACCTGCAAGAGTGTTATCATTATGAAGAAAAAAATAAGTGTTATTGCGTTAGCTTCAATTGCAGCCTTGAGCTTATGTACATCATGTGGAGAAGATGAAAACACAGTTGTAATCTATACTGCAAGTGAAGAAGAGAGAGCTGTTTACTTAAAAGAGGAAATTAATAAGAAATTTCCTGATATCGATGTAATTTTCCAATCATACGATACTGGTACACTAGCTTCTAAATTATTAGAAGAAGGTAACCTAACTGAATGTGATATTTTCTATGATTTAGAAAGTTGTAATGCTGAAAAAATTAATTCATGCAATCCAAATTTATTTTATGATTTAAGTGGTTATGATTTTTCTAATTATGATTCTTCATGCACATCATATTTATCAAGACACAAAAACTTTGCGGTAAACGGAAAGACTTGTGGAGCTTTAGTTGTAAACAAAAAGGGCTTAAAAGAAAAGGGTTTAAGTATTCCACAAACTTATACTGATCTATTAGATAGCAAGTATTCTAATTCTATAGTTATGCCAAATCCTAATTCTTCAGGTACTGGTTATGCCTTCTATAATGGATTAGTTTCATCTAAGGGTGAAGAATACGCACTTGATTACTTTGAAAAGCTAGATTCTAATATTAAGGATTATACTACATCTGGTAGTGCACCTGTAAAACTAGTTAATAAGGGTGAGGCTTTAGTTGGTGTTTGTCTTTTATGGCAAGGTGTAGAATACGCAAATAAGAATGATAATCTAGAAGTTGTATTCTTAGATAATGAAGCTTCTTTTAGCTTATTTACTATGGGTATGATTAATGGTAAAGAATCTAATAC
>CAVAIM010000214.1:0-2151 GCA_963588755.1 bacterium
GTACTCCTGTATGTCTAAGCATTGTTGCGCAAGTATGACGAAGATCATGGAATCTAATATGTCTCAAATTGTTTTTCTTTAGAAATTCTTTAAATGCTACCATAACCAAATTTGATTTATATCTTTTACCATTAACAACAGCTTTTCATTAAAATAAGTTAACAAAGAGATAAAATCTTACGTCCTAATAAACAAACACTAACATCAAGGATGATACATCAAACTTTAAAACTACAAGGTTATGATATAAGTGAATCTTCTGTTAGAATTTATTACAATCAATATTTAAATTCTCATAAAGAATGCTTTATAAGACAAGAGTACGAATATGGTGAACGTGCAGAATATGATTTTCATCAAATCAAAGTATTAATTAATGGTGTTGAAACAGTTTATCACCAGGCTACAATCTCTGTACCTGCAAGTAATCACATTTATGCAGAGTTGTATAAGGATGAAACAAAGTTAACTGTAATGGATAGTTTGGTTAAGTTCTTTAAACATTCAAATGGAGTCTTCAAAGACATGGTCTTTGATAACATGTCAACAGTAGTAAAAAGATTTATTGTAAAAGGTGAAAAACAATATACAGATGAAATTATTCAATTATCAAACTATTATGGATTCAATATTGTTACCTGTAACCCTCGAAGTGGTAATGAAAAAGGCCACGTAGAAAATTCAGGAAAAGTTGTTAGAAGAGAATTCTTCTCTTTAAACTATAAATTTGATACAGAAGAGGATTTCTTGAAATATTATGCTGAAAAACTTGAGGAACATAACAAAGCATCTTATGAAAAATGGCAAGAAGAAAAACAGCACTTACTTCCAAAGCCAAAACAAGATTACATTGTATGTAAATATGTAGAATTGAAGGTTAATTCTTATTCTACTATATCAGTCGAGAATAATTTCTACTCAGTTCCTGATAAATACGTTGGTAAAACAGTTTCAGTGCGTATTTTTAAGGATAATATAGTTATTTACGATAATTCACTTCAAATAGCTACACATAAAAAAGAAAAAGGTTTTAAGAAGTATTGTATTGATATTAAGCACTATCTCAATACATTCATCTCAAAACCTGGAGCATTAAAGCACTCTGCCGCTTTAAAACAAGCTCCTGAAGCCATTAGAAAAGCTTTCTATGAAGATTATAACATGGATCCTAAGAAATTCATAGAATTTTTATTTGGTAAGGAGATAAAATTAAATGATGATACTACTTCTATTGAAGAGGTATCTAGCAATCAATTAAATGATATATCTAATATATTTGGACAAGGAGAATAGAATGAGTAACATATTAGAATATGCAAATAAATTACATCTTCCATATATTAAAAATTATTATTTGGAAGCAATTACTGAGTCTATGAATAATCAGTATAGTTATGAAGATTTCTTAGAATTTGTATTAAAAGGTGAAATAGAGTTAAGAAATCAAAACGGGATTAACAATAGAATTAAAAGAGCTAAGTTTCCATATTTAAAATACTTTGAAGACTTAAAATACGATGCCTTCTCTCTAGAGATAGCAAATAAGATAAAAGAACTTCAAAGTCTAAATTTCTTAGAATTTGGTCAAAACGTAATTCTAGTAGGTAATCCTGGTGTTGGTAAGACACACATTGCGATTTCGTTAGGTGTTAAGGCATGTATGCAAGGTAAGAATGTTCTTTATATTACAGTTCCTAATCTAATAACTGAATTAAAAGAATCAATGACATTAAATCAATTAACTGCATATAAGAAAAAGTTCATCAATTATGACTTGGTTATTCTTGATGAACTTGGTTATATAACATTTGATAAACAAGGTAGTGAATTGTTGTTCAATTTACTATCATTAAGAAATGATACTAAATCATTAATTATTACTACTAACTTAGCTTTTAATCGCTGGCAAGAAATATTTAATGATCCAGTTCTTACTTCAGCTATGGTTGATAGATTAACATGTAGAGCACATGTTATCAACATTAAAGGTGAATCATATAGACTAAAAGAAACTAAAGAATGGTTGAATAAATAATGGTACTACCCTGGGTCAATTTTGAATTAAGACGATGGGTCAATTACCTATTGACATAAGCATCATTATATTTTTCTAAGGTATAAACTCCTTTTTCATCACCTATTTTTGACATA
>CAVAIM010000215.1:0-2140 GCA_963588755.1 bacterium
AGGAGGATAATAGAGAAATGAGAATAATGGAATATAGCAATTTAGATTATGACAATTATGATAAAGGTAAATTTAAAAGTGTAGTGAACATGGAGTATTACGAAGTTTCAAGACAATATTTATGTAATACAGCTTTACAATGGATAAACAGCGAATTTTGTGTAGAAATGACTAGGGGTAGCTACGCAATAGATAAATTATACACAGTACATTATACAGAATGGTATGATAGAGGAGTGAATTTAAAAAGAAAAATCATATTTCATATAGATACAGGAGCTGTTGTCTATTTAGAAGAAGAGGCTATTGAAAAGGGACTATATAGAACAATAAAAACATATAGAGAAGCATAGTATGAAAGAGTTAAAAATAAAGGTTAAAGCAAGATATATAACAACCATGCTATGTAGTAAGTGTAAAGAAGATATAGCAATATCAAAACTGAAGTATAGATACTTATATGAAAAGAATACACTATATCTATGTGAAAATTGTTTGATGAATTTTAAGATAGAAGAGGTAATAAGATAATGGAATTTAACTACATAAAAGATAGTACTACAATAGAGTATGATTTAGAGAAAACAAACATAGTAATAACAAAGTATGAATATCCAGTACTTAATGGAAGTTGTGGACTAGATGAGAAAAGTTTTAAGAATGTAATGGAAGTTTATAAAAGTGGATTCAACTTAGAAGTAAAGAATAACAAAGTAGTTGCTTCCATGGATAAAAAGACAATTAAGTTTAATACAAGAGCATATGAAGAGTTAAGTTTAAACAATGAGTTTGAAGATAGTGCTTATATAAAAGTCAGTGCAAAAGCATTAAAACAAGCAATTAAGTTTGTTGATAAAAAATCTACAATTAATGTATGTGGAGTATATGTAAGCCCTAGTGGAATATGTGCAACAGATAAATTCATCATGTACATTAATGGAGCGTATGCACAAGGTGGAAAGACTTTAGATTTAGAGTTTATAAAAAATATCCTAGCATATAATGAAGAAGAGTACACTATTTATTTTAATAATAATTTATGTAAAACATCTATTGTAAAAGAGAATAAGACTATAACTATATATGGAAGATTAATAGCTGAAGCATATCCAAACCTAGAGAAAGTATTAAATCACTCATATGACAATAGTATTAAATTAAACACACAAGATACAAAAGAACTTATTAAATATTGTGGTTCAGGTGATGAGATTTTATTTAATGCTGATGAAAAGAGTATTGAAACGATAGGTTCAGTAGAAGTTAAAGAAGAATGTGAGACAATAAATAAATCATTTAAAATCACATATGAACATCTAGCAAAAGTTTTATCTATTGTTGAAGTTGAAAGCCTAGAACTAGAAATAGGAACTAATACAATGCTATGTAGAGCCGAGTTAAAAGATAATGTAGAGATAGTATTTACTCAAGTGAAGTTAGATTAAAGATATACTCCTCCTTAATATAGGGGGGGTATTTTCATTTTAAGGGGTATTATAGGCGTTTTTCTTTAAGAAGTGTAAAAGAGGTAGGGGGGGGTATAGAAAAAGCCTTAAAACAAAACGCTTTGAGGGTCGGCTTATACCATATTTTTTTAGGTGGTCAGATTTAGTTAGATATTTAAAATGCATTGAGGGTCGACTTATAGTATAGAAAAAAGTTAATAAAAACTATTAAACTAGACTTAACAGTTATATAAACCATGTTATCTAGTTTGTAATACTAGTTGAGTACTGGAGCAGAGCCAAAGCCCTGTATCTAGTAATCTAAACTAGATTAAGAAGTTTTAAATAATAAGTTATCTAGTATATAAAACTAGATGAATAATATATATATAAAGATAAATAAAAGAGCTATGAAAAAAATAAAAAAACTTTTTAAAAAAAATGCTTGACAATTAATTGACTAAGATATACAATAAAAGTGCATCAAGAGAGATGCGGAAATGAGGATAAAAAAATGATAGAATTAAAAACAGTAAGAGATTTATTAATATTAAAAAAAATAAGCGGTAGCAATTGGGGAAGCGTTACTTTTAAAAAATTTAGTTTAGACGCAAAACTAACAAAATTAAGCGCTCACAAGTTAAACGAATTAATTAATATTGAATGCGAAAGTACGAACAAATATGATATAAACA
>CAVAIM010000216.1:0-2130 GCA_963588755.1 bacterium
GTTTAATTCATTTCTTACGTCTACAAATCTATCGTAGATTAACTTCCAAATATTTTCGATATCTACATTGTATTTAATATGTGCATGTAAAATATATAATAAATCCGTAATCTTATAATCACTTGAATCTCTCTTACCTAAAGCTGATACAACAACAACTTTTCTAAGAGGATCTGTAGTTACTATATTTTTTACTTTTTCAAATTGTCTAGCACAAGATAAACTAGAACCACCAAATTTACAAACCTTTATCATAAAAATTATCCTTTAAATAAAATATCTTCCATAGTATACATACCAGGTTTAGAATCCTTAACAAATTCAGCCGCATGAATTGCACCACGTGCAAAACGAGCTTTATTTATACCTGTATGTTTAATTTCAATCATATCATCTTCACCGATGTACATGATATCATGCTCATCTAGCAATTCCCCACCTCTAATTTGGTGAATTCCTATTTCATTAGCTTCTCTTCTGTTATTACCTTCTCTACCATACTTAGGAGTAGTCTTTGTAGTTTCAGTTAATGACTTAATAAGCATTTCACTAGTAATACGGCATGGAGCATCAATTTTAGCAGAACCACCCTTTTCGATATATTCAATATCATAATATTCATAAATTCTTGGAGTGATTTCTCTAATAATTCTATTTACTAAATTAGCACCAACTGAGAAGTTTCTAGATTGTAATACTGCATTAGTTTTAGCTAAATCTAAAATCTTAGCTTGTTCTTCTTCAGTATATCCTGTAGTACCGATAACTACACCAGTTCCATGCTCTTTTGCATAGTTATAAATCATATTTAAATTAGCACGATTAGAAAAATCTAGTATTACATCAATCTTTCCTTCATATTCTAAAATTGATGTGTAGCAATCAGGTGATTGTGGTGCAATAACACAAACACATTCAGGACCTAATTCTTCCTTTAATAGTTTTCCCATTTCTCCGTATCCAATAACACAACAACGCATATTCAAATACCTCTTTTCTTTAAATCTTATACTTATATTTTATACTAAATCAAGCAAATTTTAAAGCCATAATAAATAAAGAAGAGCTACAAGCTCTTCCTTATAAATACATAGCCGCATAAATTCCAGCTTTATTTTCTAAAACTGCTTTAGATATCTTGCAATCTTTTAAGCCGTCAACTGAGTTAAGTTTATAATATTTTATAACTTTATCAAGGAATAAATCCGTTGCTAGAGAAAGTCCTCCACCAATTCTAAAGTCATTTACTGCAAGTACTTGATTAGTATTAGATATTAATATACCAAGATAGCGTGCAAAATGTTCTACACACTTAGCCGCATCCTTATCTCCCTCTAAATATAAATCAAGTAATTCTTTACTATTAAATCTTGTATGATGAATTCTATTATACTCAAGCGGCATATTCTTAGCTGATACATAAGCCTCAGCACAACCATAGCGTCCACATCCACAACGTTTAGCCTTAGGACCAAATTCAACTTTAAGATGACCTATTTCTCCTGCAAAACCATTTAAATTAAATATTTTCCCATCAATTATGATTCCAGCACCTACACCTGTACCTAAAGTAATCATGCACAAATTCTTAGTATTACTTGCCTTACTTTCGGCTAGTGCCGCAAGATTCGCATCATTTTCAATCATAATATTTTCAGTATTGAATGCTTTACTTAATTCATCAAATAAATTAATACCTTCAATATTTAAATTAGGTGCAAATATAACAACATTATCTTTAACAACACCAGGTATGCAAACAACATATTTTTCAATCAGATTAGAGTTTTTCTTTAATTTAATCTCTCTAACTAATGTAGGTAAAACATCTTCCCTTTTCTTAGGTGTTTTAAATTGAAAACTATAAAACAATTCACTTTCATTAAAGAAACCAACCTTTATATTAGTTCCTCCAATATCTATTCCACATTTAATCATAACAAACACTCTTTCTATTTATAAATTACATTCTTTTTTGTTTTATCAAGTACAAGATAAAAAGATTCAAATATTAAAGCTAATATTAATAATATTAGCATAGCCTTAAATACAGGAGTTGAACTTTTGAAATCAATAATAGCTAAAACTATTGTAAGAAAATTAGCTACATGTATGTATATATTCTTATTC
>CAVAIM010000217.1:0-2117 GCA_963588755.1 bacterium
TATAGATACACAAGATATTATTTATTTGATAATACATTAGAAGATAATCATATATTATTAAGTAAAATAACCTATGATAAATTTGTTGAAGGTGATTTGATATTAAATGATAAATTTCAATTTTTGGATGTAGAAGCTTCTGTTGAAGTGCTAGATGGTACATATTATTTTGATTTAATGATATCAAATGAATATACATTTAAACAAATTGACAAGTTTAATTCTGATATAATTAATACAACTGAAGAAACAACAGTTCATTTAATAAGTGGTAGATTACCAGAAAATGATGATGAAATTGTTGTTTATTATGATTATGTTAAAGATGAGGATGATACATATACTATTAAATATGGTGATGTATCTAAAACATTTAAGATTGTTGGAAAATTTGATGGTGTTGAAAATTCTATTTATGAGAAAACACCAAGATTGGTAGTATTAAAAGATGCATTTGATTTTAAGGTAGATACTGATATTAATGAAATTTGGCGATCAAGTTATGTTTTATATGGTGATACTTTAGACTTAACTCAAGATGATATCAATTTTATATTATCCTCTAAGATGTATATAGCAAATGATGTGATGCAAGAATCATATAATGCATATACTAATTTTAAAGGTTTAAGACCAATATTTATAAGAATATTAATATTTACCATTGTTTTTGATATATTAATTATTATGTTTTATATATCTTATTGGTTTAATTCTAATAAAGATAGATATTTAGAATTAAAGAAGATGGATAGAATAAAACTAATCAAATCAAAATGTATCAAAAATAAATTGATTCTAAATTGTTTTATATTCTTTCTATTTATTATTATATTTATAATTAGTCAAAATCTAGTAAATAATTATTTTCTAAATTCATGTTTTAATTCATCAAGAATTCATCTTTATAATCTAAGTTTTATAGATAATAGATTTTTAATCGTATTAATACCTTTAATAATTATTCTACAGATAATAATTACTATGAACCAATTAAGGAGGACACTATATGATAGAACTTAAGAATGTATCAAAATCATATGCCTCTTTAAGTGGCGAAATAAATATATTATCAGATGTTTCATTGAAACTTCCTAATACTGGTTTTCATGTGATTTGTGGTAGGTCTGGTTGTGGAAAAACTACACTGTTTAACATGATTGCAGGAGTGGATTTGGAATATAGCGGTGAAATATTATATGATAATGTAAATATTAAGGCATTACCTAAAAGTAAACAAAAGAAGTTCTTTAATAATAATTTATATTATTTAAGATCAAGAGATAATTTTATTAAAAATATTACTGTAAAGAAGGCTATCTACATATATTTATCTAAATCAAGTAGAAAGAAAGCTTATGAATTAATAAAAGAATATAATTTAGATTACTTATTAAAGAAGAAGATAAAGAGACTCTCTAGTGGAGAACTTCAAAAGGTATCTATAATTATTGCAGCATGTAAAAATGCACATATCACTTTACTTGATGAACCAATTTGTAATATTGATTCAAAAAGTGTATCAATTTATTTAGATTTAATTAAAGAATTATCTAAGACTAGCTTAGTACTTTATATATCACACTATCAAAATAATTTTGATGAGTATTTCGATGGTGTTGTATTGCTTGAAAATAGAAATATTACTATAAAGAAAGAAGCGTCTTCACTAAGTACACCAACTAGTAATTCATGCGCTACACACTTTAATTTAAATAGAAGTATAATGCTTGAGATGAGTAAACCTGTTATATTTTATACTCTATTTAGATTAATTATTATAATAATTGCTTGTTTTTCTATATATGTAACTAAACTAAAGGGTGTTAACATTTCTGATATATATCAAAGCTCTTTAAATGATATGAGTATAAATATAGTAAAACCTATAAATACTAGTAGTGAGGTTCTTGAGAAGAAAAAAATATATTATACTCCATTAGAAAATTCTATTGATATATACTTTTCTAGAATTTCAAATTATCACACCCATATTCAAGGTGTTGGAAAAGCTAGTGATTTTATATTTGCAAATTTCAATGAGACCTTGAGTGGAAAAGAAATAATTATATCAGATTATTTAGCTTATAAAGAAAATATAAATGTTGGTGATGAAG
>CAVAIM010000218.1:0-2094 GCA_963588755.1 bacterium
GATAAGAAAAGAGAACTTAAGAAAGCTAGAGAAAAAGCAGAAGAGAACAATTTAGCTTTTAATGAAGCTAATTATAAATATCAAGGAAATTATCATATTTTAAGTTTATCTGAAGTTATTGAACAAGTATTTGATAACTTTGAAAAGAGTGAGGATGCCGTTGTTATGGCAAACTACGCTACACTTAATTTAGATAAGATTGATTCTTTATTAAACGAAAGCTTAGTAAATTATTCACTTGATAGATTAAATTTAGTTGATAAGGCTATTTTAAGACTTGCAGTATCAGAACTTTTAAATAAACAAATCGCAAGTGAAATAGTTATCAATGAAGCACTAGAATTAACTAAGGAATTTAGTGATAGCGGAGATAATAAAGCTGTTAGATTTAATAATAAAGTGCTTGATACAGTAAAGAGTAAGATAAATTAATATGGATAGTAAATATTTGACAGTTACAGCGTTAAATAGATATATTAAATATAAATTTGATTACGATAATAATTTAAAAGGGATAATGATTGAAGGGGAAATTTCTAATTTTAAGAGACATGCAAGAGGTCACTTTTATTTCACATTAAAGGATGATAATTCTCAAATATCATGTATAATGTTTGCCTCTCGTGCACAAAGTGTTAACTTCATCCCTAAAAGTGGAGATAAGGTCTACATTACAGGGGATGTCTTAGTGTATGAACAGGGTGGAACTTATCAAATCTATGTAAATAGTTTAAAAAACGCTGGTATCGGGGATTTATATTTAAAGTATGAAGCCTTAAAGAAGGAATTAGAAGAAAAAGGATTATTTGATCCTATATATAAGAAACCTATACCTAAATATCCTCGTGTTATTGGTGTTATTACATCTGATACAGGTGCTGTAATTCATGATATTGCGACTACTACTGCTAGAAGATATCCTTTAACTAAAATCATTCTTTATCCTTGTTTAGTTCAAGGAGAGAATGCTAAAGAATCTATTGTAAAACAAATTAAGAAAGCTAACACAGATAATTTAGCAGATGTTTTAATTGTAGGTCGTGGTGGAGGATCTCTAGAAGACTTATGGGCATTTAATGAGAAGGTTGTAGCGGAAGCTATCTTTGAATCAAGAATACCTATTATTTCTGCAGTAGGACATGAATCAGATACTACAATTGCAGACTTTGTTGCGGATAAACGTGCTGCTACACCTACTGCTGCAGCTGAGATTGCAACACCTAATGTTATAGATATTAAAGAATATTTAGATGAAACTAGAAGTCGTACTACTAGAATTATTAAAAATAAATTTGATGATTTATCTCAAAGTTTAACTAAATTAGATGAGAGATTAGAAAATTTAAGTCCAATACATAAATTAAATGAGAAGAAAACTAATCTTGATTTATATTATAAGAACTTAAATTTATATATGTTAAATATATTAAATACTTTAACTAGTAATTTAGATAAAACATCTAGTTTATTAAGACCTAATATTAAATCAGTACTTGATAATAAAGTATCAAGTTATAAAGTACTTAATGCAAAACTTGATTCCTTGAGTCCTTTAAAGATTATGGATAAAGGATTTAGTGTTGTAAAAACTCGTGGCAATGTATTAAGATCAGTTGATGATATTAAAGAGGGCGCTAATATAGATGTTACGCTTAAAGATGGTAGTTTAAAGGCTATAGTAAATGAGGTAGTTAAAAATGGAAGATAAAAGTTTTGAAGCTTTAATGACTGAATTAGAAGAAACAGTTAAAAAGTTAGAAAATAGAGATATTTCACTTGATGATGCGGTTAAGGAATATTCTAAGGGTTTAGAATTATCTAAGAAGTGTTATGAGATTTTAGATAAGAATAAGAAACTTGTAACTCAAAAAATGACAGAACAAGGTTTAGAAGATATTAATTTAGATTAATTATTTAAATTTAGGGGGCTTGAGTATATATGGACTTGCTATCAATTAAAGACCCTTCTTTTTTACAAGATTTATCAAAGAAGGAACTTAAAGAATTATGCAAAGAAATAAGAAAATTCCTAATAGAAAATGTATCTAAAACAGGAGGACATTTATCAAGTAATCTTGGTGTAGTTGAACTTAC
>CAVAIM010000219.1:0-376 GCA_963588755.1 bacterium
AAATAGAAAATATAAAAATCGATTAATTGTACAAGTAAATTCCGCTATTAATATACATATGTTTCTCTTTATACAATTATAGACTTAATTTCCGCTTATATATTTATAAGTAATACTATTACATTAATAAGACATAAAAATGGCAGAACCCAATAGAATTCCACCATTAATATTATGTATGTGTTGAATTATTAACTTTCTTTTAAGTTCAACTTTAACTATAAAATACTAATTTGTTTAATAGAGGTATTATTTCTTAATAATCTTAAACGAAACGCCTAAATCTTTATTTTCTACAATTAATTTATAATCAAAGAAATTAAGAGTTTTAACTACAATTGACATACCTAAACCAAACTTACCCTTAGAACCTTTT
>CAVAIM010000219.1:433-2065 GCA_963588755.1 bacterium
ATAAGCCTTAAATCCTTGAGTAATAAACTTTTCATCTATTGGCTCACCATCATTATATATTTCTATATAATCATTGTCTAAAATAATATCTATCTTACTAGATGCATATCTTAATGCATTATCTAATATGTTTTCAATAACTATTTGATAGTTATCCGCATACCCTTTAAAATAAACACCATTCTTTAAATTCAAGTTGATATTAATAGAAGTATTAACTGAAACATTAGATACAACACTTTCTATTAATCTCTTCATATTTACATCTTCGAACTCTTTATCTTTAGTTAGATATTCAAGTTTATTATATGTAATTAATTGTCTTGTTTTATTAGATAAGATATTAGCTTGATTAATGATTACATCAGGTCCCTTATCCATCATATGACCATCTTGCATAGCCTCTGCATATGATTTAATAACCGCAATTGGAGTCTTAAAGTCATGAGATACATTTTGAAGCATTTCTTGTTTTGTCTCATCATTCTTTAAGATTTGTTCTCTCATCTTTTCAATAGCTTCACTAAGTTCACCTATTTCATCATTACCTAAATCAAGATATGAATCCTTATAATTAGTATCTTGTAGTAATAAGATATGTGTTTGTAATTTCTTTATTCTTGATACATGTCTCTTACTCCACGCAAGCAATACTATAACTGCTACTGAGAAAGCTATAATAAATGATAAACACATACCTAGTGTCATATTGTTTTTAAAGCTTGTTTGAGCTGTATCCTCAGTTGCGAAGAAGATTACATAATAATATGTATCTTGAGTATCATTAGGCACGGAATCACTAGTTGCATACGCAATATACAAACCATATCTATTTTGAGATGGAGTCAATTGTCCACTAGTTCCTTTATGAAGATTTAAACTTCTCATGAACTCAGACAAGCCTCTTTCGTCTCCGTTACGGTTTTCAATTATTTTTGCAATCTCATCTGTATCAGAGAAATTATAAGTATAAGAATCTCCTTGAGTTACATTAGAATTAACTGTACCATTTATTGAATAAATGTGTTCTTGAAGCGAAGAAGATACTGCATTTCCTTCTCTCCAATCATTCTTAGTTAAATCAATAAGTTTAGTTAATTCAGTGATAGTTAAATCTTCAGAATTTGAATTAACAGATTGAATAGTTAAAGTAGTATATAGTAATACTGCAATTAAAATAACAATAGAAAACAGTGCTACAAGTTGACCTGTAATTCTAAATTTACTCATAGTAATCTATAACCATATCCGTATATAGTTTCAACATTAAGACGTGTCATCTTACTTCTAAGACGTCTCATTAGATCGTCTACAACTCTGTCACTACCAAAATAGTTAGTTCCCCATACATTATCAAGTATTTGATCACGAGAGAAGGCTTTTGATTTATTCTTAATTAAGAATGTTAATAAATCATATTCCTTTGCAGTTAAATTGATTAGTGATTCATCACTATCCTTAACAATACGTCTATCAAAATCAATATAATATCCATTATATTCATATAACTTAGATATACTATTTTCAGGATAAGCACGAGATAATAGTTTCTTAACCTTTAGTACTAATTCTCTAATGCTAGACTTACCAATATAGTCATCTCCACCCATTTCAAGTCCCATGACTCTATCT
>CAVAIM010000220.1:0-2060 GCA_963588755.1 bacterium
GGTTTCTTATCAGTATTAATTATCTCTTCATTATCGATTTTATTATCATTTGGTTTGTTAATATTGTTTTCATTATTTAAATTCTTCTTTTGATTTTTAAATAATTCCTTTAAGTTAACACCATTAACTTTATCCTTATTGATTTCTTCTTTTTGTTCTTTAGCCACATCATTTAATTCATTATTAATGGTATTATTATTAGAATTAATTATATTATCATCAGATAAATTTAAGTCTTCACCTTTTTGAGGTTCATTATTAATTAGATTACGCATTTTATCTTGTTCGGCTAAGATTTTATCATCTTCATCAAACAAGCTACTATTTAAATCATTTTCTTTTTGTTTAACATTTACTTTTTCATTTGTGTTTGGTAAAACATTCTTTTCTTGATTTAAACGTTTCTTAGCTTCTTGATTATTAAATTCTTCTTGTTTATTCATCATTGCCGCACATGCATATTGTGTAGTACACTTATTAATATTATTCTTATACTCATTAATAAGTCTTGGCATTCTAATCTTATTAATTAAAGCTTTAATTAGTGCAAATATTGAATAAAATAACGCAATACCAATCTTATACCACTTAAGAGGTTCTCTATCAGGCATTCCTTGAGTAGTTTCTTTCTTATCAACTACATAAGGATCAAACTTACCAGTCTTTTTATTATAAGAATAAGCTTGAGGTAATTTATTCTCTCCAATAAAAATTAGTTTACCAGATTTCATAAGCTTATATAACTTAGTATAATCAAGTTTTTTATCTGAAATAGTGATATTTTTCTTAGTAGAATCATGATCAATATTCTTTAAGCCTTTAAGTAATAGATTTCCGTCATATGTAAATAACTCACCATTTGTAGCACAAGTTTGTACACTTGACTTATGTTGGTCTAAACATAAAGCTTCTAATGCATTATTAAATTTTTTGAATTCAGGATCTTTTCTAATCTTTTGAGCTATTTTCTTCTCGGCTTCTTTAGCTTTTTTCTCATCATCTTGAGCTTCTTCATTAAAAAGGTTTTTGAATTCTTCTTTAGGTTCTTTTAGTGCTTCTTTAACCATTTCATTTTCTTGCATAATACCACCTCTTTATATTTCTAATTTAATTATACATTATAATTTAAAAAAATTGTGAAAAATTTGTGTATAAAAAAACTTGGAGCTTTAAACCCCAAGTGTTGATATTATATTAATTTAGTCGAGACGGGAGTCGAACCCGTGATTGTTCCTTGAGAGGGAACCGTCTTAGCCGCTTGACCACTCAACCATGCTTAATAATTATATCTAAAATATTACTTCATTTCAAGAAGAAATTACAATTTGTGGCTCAAAGGCTATTCGATTTTATTTTTTATTTATTAATTTCAACAAGAAAAGATGATTAGTCTTTCATAAGTTTTTCACAAATAGAATCATATTCTTCCTTAAATTCACTAACATTTACATCAATACCATTAGTAACAATTGGTGTAAAGAAACCATTTACCTCAACTAGTTTTTGATTTACTACTCTACCTATTGCAGTAGTATCTAATACAAATGAATAGATATTAGATTTCATATATACTAACTCTTTAAGTTCTATATCAAGTAATACAATTTTATCAGATAAAAACTTATATACATAATAATTCTTAGCTTCGTGCTCATTAATTTTATCTATTTCATCTTGATGAGCTTCTGCAAGTGCAATTAAGTTTTCTTCTTTTTCTGAATTTGGGAATGGAAAATTACCAAATACTTCTTTTCTAAACTCAATATACATTGATGCCTCATAAGCCTTATGCATTTCTCTAATTGTGTTTGAATCAATAAATATACTGTTTTTACCACAAGGATAATATGAAGGAAGTAGTTCTAGATATTCTAAGATATCTTTTTCATAATCTAAGTTGATTATATCTTTAGTATTTTCATCAAGTAAATGGATTGAATCATATTCGTGATAAGCCGCAAATCCTGAAAGATATATTAGTTCAGCTCTATCACATTTACTTAAATATATAGCGTTATTTAGTTTATTGATTGCAATTGTATAATTAGCTCCTTCAGTAT
>CAVAIM010000221.1:0-2048 GCA_963588755.1 bacterium
ATATAATACAGTATCAGGAATAGTAACTAAAATTAATTTAAACGATAGATTTTTAATTATAGATTATATTAAAATATCATTTGATGATTTATATACAATAAAGTTAATTTAATATATTTGAATTATATAGTTAACTTTGATATAATTTAAAGACTTGAAAAGAGGTGATGATATGTATTATTTTGATTATTCGGCTAATTTTCCTTGTAAGAAAGAAGTACTTGAATATATGTCTGATATAGAACTATCTTATATAGGTAATGCAAATAGTATTCATAAAGAAGGTATTAAATCTTATGAGTTATTTAAAGAACTAGATTCTAATATTAAAGATTTACTTAAATTATCAGATAATAAAGAAATAATATATACATCATCTGCTACTGAATCTAATAATTTAGCTATTAAAGGTATTGCGAAAAGCTATAATGGCTTTGGTAAACATATTTTAGTTTCACCATATGAGCACTCAAGTGCCAATGCAGCACTCGCAACCCTAAAAGATGAAGGCTTTGATATTGAATTTTTAAAGTTAAATAAGGGTGGGACTATTGATTTAGATTATTTATCAAATAGTATAAGAAAAGATACTATTTTAGTAGTTACAATATTTGTTGAATCTGAGGCTGGTATTGTAAATGATGTAGAAAAGATATCAGATATAATTAAACTTAAGAATCCTAATTGTCATTATTTAGTAGACGTAACCCAAGGTTTAACTAAAATAGATTTAGATTTAAATAAACTAGATTTAGTATCATTTACACCTCATAAATTTGGAGGTTTAATTGGTACAGGTTGTCTAATTAAGAATAAAAGTACTATTCTTACACCATTAATCAATGGTGGTAAGAGTTCTACGTTATATAGAGCAGGTTCTATTCCGCTAGGTCTTATAGGAAGTATTTATAAATCTATTGAACTAGCTTTAAAAAATAAAGAGAAAGACTATAACTACGTTAAAGAACTTCATGATTATTTAATTAATAAATTAAGTATAAGTAAGAATATATTAATTAATAGTTTTGATTTTCCATATATTGTAAACATATCAATAAATGGTGTAAAGGCTTCTGAGTCAGTTCAAAAGTTAAATGAGAAAGATATATGTGTATCTCAAAAGAGTGCATGTTCTATATCTAATACACCAAGTAAAACTATAATGAGTGTTTATCAAAATAAAGCTAGAGCTTTATCTAGTTTTAGAATATCATTATCAGAATTAACTACTATAAGTGAAATAGATTATTTAATAGATTCAATAAGGAGTATTGCCTAATGAAAAGAGAATTAACAAAACAACAAGAAATAGAAAGAAGTATAATTAAAACTTATCGCTCTAAATTATGGGCTCCTTTTATTAGTGCTCTTAAAGATTATGAGCTTTTAAAAGAAGGAGATAGTGTCTGTGTATGTATCTCTGGTGGTAAGGATTCAATGTTAATGGCTAAATTGTTTCAAGAATTAAAGAAGCATTCAGACTTTCAATTTGATGTTAAGTATTTAGTTATGAACCCAGGATATAATGAGATTAATTTACAAAAGATATTAAATAATTTATCAATATTAGGAATAGATGCAAAAATTGAAAATACTGATATATTTGAAATTGCAAATTCTACTGATAAATCTCCTTGTTATCTATGTGCTAGAATGCGTAGAGGTGCATTGTATAAGCTTGCGAAAAACATGGGATGTAATAAGATTGCATTAGGTCACCATTATGATGATGTAATTGAAACATTTATGATGTCTATATTACAAAATGGATCTGTTCAAACAATGCTTCCAAAACTTCATTCTCAAAACTATGGTGGTATGGAAGTTATAAGGCCTATGTATTTAATTAGAGAACGTGATATTATTCAATGGAAGAACTTTAATGGATTAGAATTTATTCAATGTGCATGTCGTTTTACTGAAAACTGTGCTATTTGTGATAATGGTGGCGGTGGTTCTAAGAGACTTGAAACTAAGTATCTAATTCATAATCTAGAAAAAGAAAATCCGCTTATTGCAAAAAATATTTTCAAAGCTATGTCTAATAT
>CAVAIM010000222.1:0-2045 GCA_963588755.1 bacterium
GTGTTACAAATGATACTAATGCTTTATCTGATTTATTTACTCAAGTATTAGTAATGTTAGTAAGATATTCATTAATGATTGTAATTATTTATATTTGTTTATGGGTTAATTCTTATAAACTAACATTATATGTATCAATAGTACTTCCTATTATTATTGTATCTACAATATTATTTAGAAGATTATCAAGAAAGAGTTATCGTGAAGTTAAGAATAATGTATCTATCATGAACTCATACTTATCTGAAAACCTATCTGGTATGAAGGTAATTCAAATATTTAACCAAGAAGATAAGAAGTATAATGAATTTAAAGATAAGAATATAAGTTTAAAGAAATCTAACTTAAAACAAATATTTGTATTTTCTATCTTTAGACCACTAATGTATTTCTTATCAGTAGTTGCAATAATAATTACCTTATACTTAGGTTCAATTGAAGTACATAATGGTACTATCTTACTTGGTACACTTATTACTTATTATACATTGCTTGCGGATTTCTTTAATCCAATTGAAAACTTAGCTGAACAATTCAATAAACTTCAATCAAGTCTTGCATCATGTGAAAAGATATTTACTAATCTTGATACTGAAATTGAAATTAAAGACTTAGATGATGCATTAACTGATGTATCTATCAAGGGTGAGATTGAATTTAGACATGTATGGTTTTGTTATAATAAAGATGAATGGATTTTAAAGGATGTATCCTTTAAGGTGGAAGCTGGTACAACTTGTGCATTTGTTGGTGCTACAGGTGCTGGTAAAACTACAATATT
This sequence comes from bacterium, assembly GCA_963588755.1. GTDB lineage: Bacteria > Bacillota_I > Bacilli_A > Acholeplasmatales > Anaeroplasmataceae > JAEELC01. The sequence continues at coordinate 782 of CAVAIM010000222.1, forward strand.
GTCGCTTATTACAAGAAATTATGAATTCCAGCGTGGTGAGATTCTAATTGATGGTATAGATATTAGAAAGTATTCTATTAAGACATTAAGAGAAAATATTGGTCAAATGCTTCAAGATGTATTCTTATTTTCAGGTACTATTAGAGATAATATTACTCTATATGATAAATCTTATAGTGATTCAGAAATAATGAATGCTTGTAAGTTTGTAAACTGTGATTCACTAATAAATAAATATCCTGATAGACTTGATCATGTAGCACTTGAACGTGGTAAGAACTATTCTCAAGGTGAAAGACAATTGATATCATTTGCACGTACTGTATTATCTAAACCTAATATTATGATTCTAGATGAGGCTACAGCTAATATTGATACTTATACTGAGAGTCTAATTCAAGATTCTTTAAAGAATATTAAATCAATTGGTACGATGCTAGTGGTTGCACATAGATTATCTACAATACAACATGCGGATAAGATTATTGTATTAAATCATGGCGAGATTATGGAAGAAGGAAATCATCAAGAATTGCTTGCAAAAAAGGGAATGTATTATGCATTATATGAATTACAATATAAAGAATAAGTTTATAATTAAATCTTTATTTATTACTTTAATTTGTTCAATAACTTGTTTTATATGTGTACTATTAATCCCTAGAACTAATTATTCAAATGTAGTAGGTGGATTAGAGGTTAAGAATATTCATGGAATTAATTATAAAGTAGTTATTAAGAATGAATATAGAGGCTCTAAAGTTATAGGTATAGGTACAAGAGCACTGACTAATAGAACTATTAAAAGTGTTAGTTTTGAAGATAATTCTTGTGTAGAATATATTGAAAGAAGAGCTTTTTATTCTAGTCAAATTGAAAGTATTAAAATACCTAAGAGTGTAAAGAATATCTATCAAAATGCGTTCTCTTACTCTAAGGTTAAATGCGTTACATTTGAAGAAGGTTCTAATTTAGTCGCCATTCCTGGCTCAATGTTTTTTGAATGTACTAACTTAGAGAGTGTAAATATTCCTTCAAGTGTTAAATCTATTGGTACATTTGCATTCTTTAAATGTACATCATTAAAAGAAATTACCATCCCTGATGGAGCAGTAGTTTACGCGAATGCATTTGTTTATTGTAATTTAACTATTTATTGTAATGATACATCTAACTTTAATGAAGGTTATGATAATAATGCAAATATTACAGTAGTTAAATACTAATTTATTAGGGGCTGTGAAAAAACTCAATTTTTAAAAAT
>CAVAIM010000223.1:0-2014 GCA_963588755.1 bacterium
ATTTATCAGGTCATCTACTCTCTTAAGATGTAATTATTATATTAAATATCAATCCTTTTTGCAAGATGAGTTTTATTTTTTTAGTTCATCTTGAATATATTTTATAATGTCATCTTTAGACATATGATTATCCTTTAATATATCTTCCGGTTTAAACTTATCAATTATTTCTTTTCTTAAACCAAAATTCTTAACTGAAACACTACTATCTCCAAAGTATGAAGCAATCTTTTCCCCATATCCACCATTTAAGATATAGCCTTCAATTGTAACAATTAAATCATATTCCTTTAATGTATCTAGTGTATCATAATCAAGACTTGATATACATACAGGGTTAATTAATGTAGGATAAATTCCTTCCATATTTAATTCATGAGTAATTTCTTCTGCCATTTGATACATATCATTTATACCAAAGATTGCAACCTTAGATCCTTTAACTTCAATTTTGTTTTTTACTTTAGAATAATCAGCAAACGGTGCTCTATCATCTTCAACAATACCTTTTGCAGGAACAAGTATTGCAACACTCTCTTGTGTTTGATCAAGTGACCAATTAAGCATACTTATATATTCGGCCTTATTTGTAGGAGCTAGTACCTTTAAATTAGGAATAATAGATAACATAGAGCTAATTGATATACCTAAATGTGTTGAGTCTCTTCCACCATAAACTGAACCATTAGATACAAGTAGAGTTGCAGGATTATTATCTAGACATAAATCTTGATATATTTGGTCAAAACTTCTTTGAAGAAAAGTACCAGCTGTTGCGAAAACGGCTCTCACATGCCCCTTTGCAGCACCACTAGCTAACGCTGTAGCAGCTTCTTCCGCAATACCTACATCAATAAAATTATCTTTGTATTTAACTCTATCTTCCTCACTAAATCCTAAATAGAAAGGAAGTGCTGCAGTGATTGCAAGTATATTTTCACCATCATCTATTCTACCCTTTAAAATAGAACCAGTAATATCTGAATAAGAATCTCTAATATAAGGTCTAAGCTCTTTACCAGTCTTTATATCAAATGGCATTGTATAATGCCAATCAGATTTAACTTTAAGACTAGGTTCATATCCACACCCCTTTAATGTATTAATATGAACTACAATAGGATGATTTATATCTTTAATCTTATTTAAAGTGTCAATAACACTAGCTAAATCATTACCATGTTCAATATAACAATAATCAAGACCAAATGTTTTAAATATATTGTTGTTGCTTAAGCCTTTTGTATCTCTTAAATCTTTAAGACTCTTATAGATACCACCATGGTTTTCAACGATAGACATTTGATTATCGTTTACAATAATTATTAAATTAGAATCTAATTCTCCTGCTATATTTAATCCTTCTAGAGCCTCTCCACCAGATAGAGAGCCATCTCCTATAAGTGCTACTACATTATGAGTCTCATGGTTAATATCTCTAGCTTTCGCAAGTCCTAATGCAAGCGCAATACTAGTTGAAGTATGACCTACAGTAAACATATCATGAATTGATTCTTTTGGATTAGTATAACCTGTTACTGTATTATATTTGTCGGGATTAGTAAATGCTTCTTTTCTTCCGGTTAGTATTTTATGAGTATAAGATTGGTGAGATACATCAAATACAAACTTATCAACTGGTGAATTGAATACATAGTGAAGTGCAATTTCAAGCTCAACTGTACCTAAGTTTGGTCCGAAATGTCCTCCACATACACTCATCTTCTTAATTAATACTTCTCTAATATCCTTAGATAGTACAGATAACTCATCAATATTTAATTTCTTTAAATCAGTAATAGAATTAATTTTTTCAAGCATAATTTTTTACTCCTATAATTAATATTTTATAATTATTTTAATATAAAGTAGTTTGAAATTAAATTAAAATGATTAAAAAAACTTTAAGAGTTAAAATCTCTTAAAGTCTAATTATTACATATGAAATGTTTGAACATTATCTAAGAATTCTTTTATTCTTTCATTCTTAGGGTTAACTAAAACCTCTTCAGGC
>CAVAIM010000224.1:0-2013 GCA_963588755.1 bacterium
ATGTTAATTCTTTTGCATTATCTAAATCATTATTAACTACAAGCTTGTATGATGGTTTCATATAATATTCATATGAAACTTGGCAATCTGTCTTCTCTAAATTAGTATCAGTAGTATGAGTTTCATCATATACATAACTAGTTGAGAAATAAATGTTATATTTACTAGTTTGAGTAGCTTTAACATTTAGGGAATTACCTTGATTATTATAATATTTAGCACCAGTATTAGACTCTACTCTAAAGAATTTAGTTGAGTCTAATTCTTGGTTCTCTAAGACATAATGATCACCATCATCAGACAATGTCATTATATTTTTATTCTTCTTTTGATAGTTATCAGTTGAGTAAGTTACATAATATACTATTTCATCAGCTTTAACTGTTTGAATACTAAATGATATACAAACTACTGCAATTATAGATAATAAAATAGTTATAATTTTATTCTTCTTCATATAAAGTTCCTCCTATCTCTTTATTGTTCTTCTTTATTTTTTTAAACTTCTTCTTATATTTATCAGTATCAATTTTTGGTAATGTTAATTTTAATAACTTATCTGCAAAGAAATATAAGAATAATGGTAATACACACATTACAGATAAAATAGAAATTACTGTACCTCTTCCAAGTGCTTGACCTAGAGTTGAGATTAGTGGGTCTTGTACAAAGAAGTAAATTAAGTAACCAGCCGCAATCATGATAGAACCACTTGTTAAGATAGTACCAAATGCTTGATTTAGGGTATCAATAATAGCTTGTTTCTTAACTTCTTTTCTATTCATATTTAAGGCTTCAGGTCTACTTACAAGTTCAGTGTATCTGTTTGTAATAACGATCGCATAGTCTATTGTAGCACCCATTTGAATTGAAGATACAATTAAGTATACGAAGAAATAAATATTGATTCCTTGAATTGCAGGTACTGCAAAGTTAATGAATATAGCACCTTGAATAGTTGCAACTTGAAGTAGTGGTAAACCATAAGAGTTAGATGTTAACATTAAGATTAAGTATACGAATACTATTGTTAAAATAGAGATAAGTAAGTTATCTGTTGAGAAGCTTGAGTTCAAGTCATATGAGTTCATTGAATCTCCGGCAAATATTAAATTAGGATGATAACTCTTAAGTTCCGCATTAAATTCATCAATTAAATTGAACGCAGCTGTATCTTCTATTTCAGCATCGATATTAAATACGATTCTTGTATAGTTTGTACCAATAAGTTGATCTTCCGCATCAGTTATTTGGTCTCTTACATCTTCATACTTTTCAAGTACATCTTCATCATTGTTGATTGCAGCCTTGATGAAATCATCATGAGAGAAGGCTGTATCACACATTGAAAGAAGTGTTGCAGTATAGATATCAGGATTAGCTTCAAATGTTAATACTTCTTCTTTAGCAGAATCACTATCAACTAAATAAGCATAAGCTAAATAAATTGTTTTAGCTGTATCATCATCTGTTCCTAAGAATTGGGCAAATTCTTTATAGTTCATAGGATCTACTAAAGTATGAGTAATATTATTATTTGTAATTTCTACATTAGAAATACAAGTAATATCAGAAACTAATTCTTTAGTTTTAAGATATGTTACTACTTCTTTTTCCTCTTTATAATCATCTTTAGGAACTAATATAACAAATTGGTTTTTAGAACCGAATATTTCCTTAATTTGACTTGATGCAATCATCGAATCTGTTGGCTTACTTGTTGAAATAGCTGATTGGGCATAGGAGTAAGTAAGTTGATTTGAAAATACTGCACATACAATAACTAATCCTAAGAATAATGGTGGTAAAATAAATCTTAACTTATAAATAAGTTTAGAGAACCAAGTAATCTTAGGTACAAAGTCTTTATGAGTTGTCTTATCAATCCATTTTGTAAATAATAAAATGATTGATGGCATAAAGAAAAATACTGCAAGCATTGAACAAATAATAGATTTTGCAAGAACTAAACCCATGTCTTGTCCAAGTTTAAGTGTCATGCAGCATAGTGCA
>CAVAIM010000225.1:0-2003 GCA_963588755.1 bacterium
GTAAGTTATGATACTAAAAGAGTTAAGATATATGGATTTAATTATTCTTTATATGATGAATATTTAGAAAAACAAGATTCATATACTGATAGAACATTTAACTTTAGTGATACTACTATTAATTTAAGTTTCACTAATAGTTCTAAGAAAGCATTAGTAATTAAGTTACCTATGAGTTATTCAAGTGAATGGGTTCCTACTAACTCTAATTATAAAGTGGTAAATGTAAATGCTGGCTTCTTAGGTGTAATTGTTCCTGAAGGAGAAAGCAATATAAATATAGAGTTAAATTATCAAGCTGAAGGATATAAGTCAGGATTTAAAATTACTACTCTTGGTGGTATAATATACATAACTATCACATCGTTTATATTATTATATGATGTTAAAAAACATATTAGAGAGGTTTAAATATGGAAACAATTTCAATAATTGTACCTGTTTACAATGAAGAAGAAACTATTCAAATATATTATGATACTACTATTAAATATTTAGATAACAAACATTTATTTAACATTATCTTTGTAGATGATGGATCTAAGGATAAAACCTTAGAAATATGTAAGAGTTTAGCTTTAAAAGATTCACGTGTTAAGTATGTATCTTTTTCTAAAAACTTTGGTAAGGAATCTGCAATGTATGCAGGACTTGAGGCTAGCCAAAAACTTAAGAGTGATGCGGCTATAATAATGGATGTAGACCTACAAGACCCACCATCTTTAATTCCTGAATTTATTAGTAAGCATGATGAAGGATTTAAATTAATTTATGCTAAACAAAAGGATAAGAAGAAGGCTAAGAAGTTATCTCGTTTCTTCGCAAAATGGTTCTATAGATTCTATACTCATTTTACAAATGATAAACAAATGAGCGATGGATCAAGAGATTTCTGCTTACTTGATAAGAAAGTAATAGATGCATTCTTATCTATAAAGGATAAGAATAGATTTACTAAGGGTTTATATCACTTTGTTGGATTTAAGACTACTACTCTAGAATTTGAATATCAAACTAGATCAGCAGGAACTACTAAATGGAGTTTTAAGAAACTACTTAAATATGGTTTAAGTGGTATTGATGAGTTTAGTGATTGGTTAAGAATAGTACCTAAGGGTATTGGTATTATTTGGTTTATTATCTTAATAATAGATTTAGTTAAACAAATTTATAATCAAGTTAATTATAGTGCATTTAACTTTATGCCTATAAGAATTGATTTAGCTGTAATATCTGTTTGTATAATTGCTTACTATATTATTAAACTTATTTATCAAGTACTTGATGAAACAAGAAATAGACCAATCTATATATGTGAGGAATCTAATATTGAAGCAGAGTAAGAAAGATATACTATTTGAGATTATTAGATTCTTAATAGTAGGTGGACTCGCAACACTTGCAGACTATGTTGTATTCTACTTATTTAATAAACATATATTTATTAATTTAAATGATAAGGTTAATACATTTATATCTACTACATTAGGTTTCTTAACTGGTTTATTTATAAATTGGTTTTTATCTAAGTTTGTATATAAAAATATTAATAATGAATTACTTAAGAAGAAATCAGTATTTATTAAATATGTAATCTTATCAGTATTTGGTTATGCATTAACGGCTCTTGTAATGACACTTACTACACCAATTCATTCTAATTTAATTATTAATATATTTGGTATTGATGTAGAAGTATATAAGTGGTTATTTAAGATTCTAATGACTTTAATAGTATTAGTAATTAACTATTTAGGAAGAAAATTTATAGTATTTAAAGACAATGAGAACTAGTTTTTAGTTCTCATTTTTTTAAAACTAATAATAAATAATATGCTTGAAATTAAGCATTTTTTATGTTAATTACTTAATGTTATAATTTAGTTAATTATATGATAAAACTATTAAGTATTTTTCTACTATAAATATGTAAATGCAACAAAATTTATTCAATATGCTACTTCATGTTGTTGGCTTAATTTTTTAATTAAACTATAATAAGA